>CAZVWX010000157.1:0-3260 GCA_964631105.1 uncultured Prevotella sp.
TGCATCCTGAGCAGTACCGCAACTACAAGAGCGGACAGGCCAAGAAGAACTTCCTGGCCGACCTGCAGAAGGCCAAGGACGAGTGCCTGGGCGCCCAGGTGAGCCCCGAGGAGGCCGCGGCCTACAAGCACGCCTCGGCCGACGCCATCGTCTCGCCCGTGCGCGGACAAGTCTTCTGGGAAATGCAGGGCGACGGCGAGGCCGCCCCCGCCAACGAGCCCTACATCGGCAAGGCCTACCGCGAGGGCGACGCCTTCTGCTACATCCTCACGGCGTGGGGCGAGCTGGAGACGGTGCCCGCCGCCCTCGGCGGCAAGCTCGTCGAGGTGGCCGCCCACCAGGGCGGCAAGGTGCGCAAGGGCGACGTGCTGGCCTACATCCGGCGCGACGAGTAAGAAAGCTGCCTCCCGCCTATGGACTATTGGAAGATCATCGACAAGTATTATCCCGGAGACACCCGTCTTCGGGATATTTTGGTTACCCACAGCCGCATGGTGATGCTGCGGGCCTTGCGGATTTGCGACGCGCGCCCCGGGCTCCGCCTCGACCGCCTGTTCGTGGAGGAGGCGGCCATGCTCCACGACATCGGCATCTGCCGCTGCGACGCGCCCGGCATCGGCTGCCATGGCACCGAGCCCTACATCTGCCACGGCCGCATCGGCGCCGAGATGCTGCGCCAGGAGGGATTCCCGCGCCACGCCCGCGTGTGCGAGCGCCACACCGGCGCGGGGCTCACCAAGGCCGAAATCATCGCGCAGGGGCTGCCGCTGCCCCACCAGGACTTCCTGCCCGAGACGCTGGAGGAGAAGCTCATCTGCTATGCCGACAAGTTCTACAGCAAGACCCGCCCCGACCAGGAGAAGTCCTTCGCCCGCGCCGAGGCCTCGCTGGCCCGCTTCGGCGAGGAGGGGCTGGAGCGCTTCCGCGGCTGGCGGCGCCTCTTCGAGCCCGACGGCAGCAACGGGTGAGGACGCCTGGCGGAGGTGAGGACGCCTGGCGGATGGCAGCGCGCGCGGGCCCGCACGCAGAGAAAAAAGGCCGGCGGCCAAAAAAGCACGGGCAAGTGTCCGTTAGTTTTAATCTTTTTTGTAACTTTGCAGCCTAATGAGAAGAAGACTGCTCATCGTCGTGATGTTGCTGACGGTTGTCGCCATGATGGCCGTCAATCCCAACGTGCCCTTTTTCAGGAAGAAGAAAAAGGTGGCGGCACGCGACTCCACCGCCGTGGGCGACTCGCTGGTGCGCGACTCGGCCGGCCGCGTGGTGGTCGACGAGTACGGGCGGGCCGTGGTCGACACCACCAAGCTCGACTCCATGGGGCGCATCGTCTACCGCTACAACAAGGTCATCGACGACTCCATCAGCCTCGACTCCATCAACCGGCGCCGCTCGGGCGGCATCGACGCACCCGTGAGCTACACGGCCAACGACTCCATCGTCTACGACGCCACCACCGGCACGGCCCACCTCTACGGCTCGTCGAACGTGAAATACGAGAACTACGACTTGAAGAGCGACCAGATCAGCATGAGCCTCGACAGCAGCCTCGTCCACGCCCACGGCACCACCGACTCCACCGCCGAGGGGGGCGTGAGGGGCAAGCCGCTCTTCGCCGCCGGCTCCGACCAGTACGAGACCGACACCATCGCCTTCAACTTCAAGACGAAGAAGGCCTTCATCGACAACGTCTACACCGAGCAGCAGGACGGATTCCTGCGCGGGGGCCAGTCGAAGCGCGACTCCACGGGCACCATCTTCCTGCAGCACGGGCGCTACACCACGTGCGACGAGAAGCACCCCGACTTCTACATCGCCCTGAGCCGCGCCAAGGTGCGCCCGGGCAAGGACGTGGTGTTCGGCCCGGCCTACCTCGTCGTGGCCGACGTGCCTCTGCCGCTGGCCATCCCCTACGGATTCTTCCCCTTCACCAAGAGCTACAGCTCGGGATTCATCATGCCCACCTATGGCGACGAGAACGACCGCGGGTTCTACCTGCGCGACGGCGGCTACTATTTCGCCATGAGCGACATCTGGGACCTGAAGCTGCTCGGCGAGATCTACACCAAGGGCTCCTGGGGCTTCAGCGCGGCCAGCAACTACCGCAAGCGCTACCGCTACAGCGGCAGCTTCTACTTCAGCTTCCAGGACACGCGCACCGGCGACAAGGGCATGCCCGACTACGCGCGCCAGGAGAGCTTCAAGATACAGTGGAGCCACCGCCAGGACTCCAAGGCCAACCCCTTCAGCTCGCTCTCGGCAAGCGTCAACTTCGCCACGTCGAGCTATGAGCGCAACAACCTCACCAGCATGTACAACCCGCAGACCATCACCCAGAGCACGCGCACCTCGTCGGTGAGCTGGAGCACGGGCTTCTCGAGCATCGGCATGACGCTGAGCGCCACGGCCAACCTCAGCCAGAACATGCGCGACTCGTCGCTGGCCATGACGCTGCCCGACCTGAACATCAGCATCGCCCGCTTCTACCCCTTCCGCCGCAAGCACATGGTGGGCAAGGAGCGCTGGTATGAGAAGATTGCCATGAGCTACACCGGACAGCTGAGCAACAGCATCAGCACCAAGGAGGACCAAATCATGCACTCCAACCTCATCAAGGACTGGAAGAACGCCTTCCAGCACACCGTGCCGGTGAGCGCCAACTTCATGCTCTTCAACGCCATCAACATCAACCCGTCGTTCAACTTCACCGACCGGATGTACTCCAGCAAGGTGACACGCTCCTGGGACACGCAGTCGCAGACCGTGGTGAACGACACCACCTACGGCTTCCACAACGTCTACAACTGGAGCCTCAGCCTCGGCGCGAGCACGAAGCTCTATGGCACGTGGGTGCCCAACCGCAAGCTCTTCGGCGACAAGATACAGGCCATACGCCACGTGCTCACGCCCACGGTGCAGTTCAGCTACTCGCCCAACTTCGGCGCGCGCCACTACGGCTACTGGGAAACCTACCAGCGCACCGACGCCGACGGCAACGTCTCGCTCGTGGAATACTCGCCCTACGAGAACGGCCTCTACGGCGTGCCGGGGCGGACCCGCTCGGAGAACATCTCCTTCGACCTGAGCAACAACATCGAGATGAAGGTGAAGAGCGACAAGGACTCCACGGGCATACGCAAGCTGAGCATCATCGACGAGCTCGGGGCCAACATGAGCTACAACGCCGCGGCCTCCTACCACCGCTGGAGCGACCTGAGCGTGAGGCTGCGCCTGAAGTGGTGGAAGAGCTACACCTTCAACAT
>CAZVWX010000157.1:3270-4948 GCA_964631105.1 uncultured Prevotella sp.
CCCACGAGCTCGACGAGAACGGCACCCCCTACGTGGGCAACCACACCGAGTGGGGCCAGGGCCGCTTCCCGCGCTTCCAGGGCATGAGCCAGAACATCTCGTTCACGCTGAACCCCGAGAAGCTGCGGAAGCTCTTCGGCGGGGGGCGCGACGACGACGACGAGGAGGAGACGCGCAACAAGGACGACGAGACCGTCGACACCGACATCGAGACCAACGTCGACGACGACATGATACGCGGCCAGCAGGGCGCCCGGAAGAAGAAGGGCGGCAAGGCCGAGACCGACGACGACGGCTACATGAAGTTCTCCATGCCCTGGTCGCTCACCTTCGGCTACGGCATCACCATGCGCGAGAACACCAGCGGCCGGTTCAACTACAAGCGCATGCGCTATCCCTACAAGTACACCCAGACGCTGAACGTGAGCGGCAACATCCGCATCAGCGACGGGTGGAACATCAGCTTCTCCTCGGGCTACGACTTCGAAAACCACGACGTGAGCATGACCACGGCCTCGCTCCAGCGCGACCTGCACTGCTTCAACATGAGCTGCTCGGTGGTGCTCGCGCCCTACACAAGTTACAATTTCTCGTTCCGCTGCAACGCCGCCACCCTCACCGACGCGCTGAAGTACGACAAGCGCAGCGGCTACAGCAACGCGGTTCAATGGTACTAAATGGCTAGCATTCCCAATCTCGTCGCCGACCTGGCGCTCATCCTCACCGTGGCGGGGGTCGTCACCCTGCTGTTCAAGAAGCTGCGGCAGCCCCTCGTGCTGGGCTACATCGTGGCCGGATTCCTCGTCTCGCCGCACATGCCCCTGACCATGTCGGTGGTCGACAAGGCCGACGTGCAGACGTGGGCCGACATCGGCGTCATCTTCCTGCTGTTCGCCCTCGGCCTCGACTTCTCGTTCAAGAAGATTCTCAAGATGGGCATGGCCCCCGTCATCGCCGCCCTCACCATCATCTTCTGCATGACCACGCTGGGCATCCTCGTGGGCCACGCCTTCGGCTGGAGCAAGATGGACTGCATCTTCCTAGGCGGCATGCTGGCCATGTCGTCGACCACCATCATCTACAAGGCCTTCGACGACCTCGGCCTGCGCCAGCAGCGCTTCGCCTCGCTGGTGATGAGCGTGCTCATCCTGGAGGACGTGCTCGCCATCGTGATGATGGTGATGCTCTCGGCCCTGGCCGGCGGCCAGGCCCCGAGCGGCACGCAGATGGTGGAGAGCGTGCTGCGCATCGCCTTCTTCCTCATCCTGTGGTTCCTGGTGGGCATCTTCCTCATACCCTGGTTCCTGCGGGCCACGCGCAAGCTGATGAACGACGAGACGCTCGTCGTCGTCGCCGTGGGCCTGTGCTGCCTCATGGCCGTGGTGTCCACCAAGGTGGGCTTCAGCTCGGCCTTCGGGGCCTTCGTCATGGGCAGCATCCTGGCCGAGACCATCGAGGCCGAGAAGATTATCCGCCTCGTGGAGCCCATCAAGAACCTTTTCGGGGCCATCTTCTTCGTCTCGGTGGGCATGCTCGTCGACCCGCAGGTGCTCGTGGCCTACGCCGTGCCCATCCTCATCCTCGTGGCCACCATCGTCGCGGGCCAGGCCGTGTTCGGCTCGCTGGGCTTCCTGCTCAGCGGCCAGCCCCTGCGCACGGCCATGAAGTGCGGCTTCTC
>CAZVWX010000158.1:0-4947 GCA_964631105.1 uncultured Prevotella sp.
TGCTATGTCGTCAGCCGCGACTCCGACGTCATCGGCTTCACCACCGACACGGAGTTCACCCTGCCCGCCGGCGGGGCCGAGGATGCCGTCTACAAGGTGCAGTCGGCGAGCGAGTACGGTGCGCTGAGCGCCTATGGCAAGGCGGGGGCCGCCACGGCCATCGCTGCCGTCAGGGGCGCTGAAGCCGCCGGCGGGGCCGTCTACGACCTGGCCGGGCGACGTGTCGCCTCCAGCGTCCAGACGATGAAGGGCGCCCGCGGCGTGTACATCACCAACAAGCAAAAGTTATTGGTTAGATAAGGTTTTCAAGTGTAGGGTGGGGGCCTTCCCCCTCCCACAGAAGCTTCAATGGCCGCCGCCTTCGTGATGAAGGTGGCGGCTTTTTTGGTTGGGGGCCGCCGCCCATCGCCCTCTATCCGCCGCGTCGTCGCCGTACCCCTGCTGCGCCGCCGCCAATCATCATGTCATCGCTCCCTTTTCGCCGCGTCGTCGCCACGTGTCGGTGTAGAAATATGCTGCCGTGGGTGTCCGCCGCGCAAGGGAGGGATGGTGTGGTGCGGGCATTGCGGGAGGAATAAACTTTACATTTTTCTTCCCTCTCCGATTTTTCCGATTTGTCAGAAAGTCAAAAAGTTCCGGGATGTTGCGACATTCTGCGAAGAATACCCCTCGATTCCCTTACCGTTTTGTAAAGATGCGAGAAAAATAGGGGGTCATTTCGAAGAAGGGCCTTCTTCGGTCCAAAGAACGGCCTTCATTGCATCGAAGAACGGCCTTCTTTGCCTCGAAGAAGGGCACTTACACATTGCAAGAAGGCCGTTCTTCCATTTCATCTCCGAATAGTTGACAACGGCCCCGTGCCTGCCCTCGTGTCAATCCGTGCCTGTCCTCGTTCCGCTCCGTGCCTGCCCTCGTGTCAATCCGTGCCTGTCCTCGTGTCAATCCGCGCCTGCCCTCGTTCCGCCCCATGGTGATTCTCGTTCCGCCCCGTGCGCTCATGGCCCTCGTGGCCGTCGCGCCAGAATCCCGGCGGAACCGTCAGCCCATGTGTGTGCCACAACCCGCCACACGGAGTTTCTTGTTGGCCGACTGGCATGTTTTGTTTCCAAGCGGGCAAAGCGTCGCTTTTCTGGATTTTGTTTTGCGTGCGCTTGCACGGGCTGACGGCCTGAAAAGGTGCCTTTTTGTTGCCCGGAATTTTTTCGGGGAAATATTTCGTCGGTGAAAAACTGGTTTGACAACAGAAAAAGCCAGGGTTGGTTTGCCGAAAACAGCGGGTTAACAAAATATACATAAAAAAGTTACATCCTGTGCATCCCCGTTTCAAACGAATGTATTATCTTTGCCGTGTCAATCAGAAAAAGTGTAAATTGGCCAATCAACGAAAGGCAACGCCAATCCTTTTTGAAAGACTGTCGTCGCGGCCGGGCGTTCCGCTTGGGAGCGGAAGGAGGCCGGAAGTTGCGAACAGTTTGAACTTTGAGAAGAGTAAAAATAGATGTTTCATGCGAATAGATTAACTTAAAGAGAAGTAATCAAGAGAAGGAGAACCACTTAAAAAAAGCGTTCGGCAGAAGCCGGAAGAAGATGAGGGACATTTATAGCTTGGGTGCGTGAGCATACAATCTATAAGTCCTGAGTCATTTTTCCCGCAAGAACATGATAAAGAAAAGCATGGAAAGCCCATCTTGCGTCGTGGAGCGGAAGTGCGGCCCCGGGCCGCATCTGTTGTCATGCCGTGCGCACGGGTGTGTGAGACGCCCTTTCCGGGCGTGCGGGCCGGCACAAGGCACGGCTCCTGCCGTGGGCACGACGCAGCGCGCCGCCGGCCCGGGCGGGGCGGAAGATATATGTTGTTTTTTTGAGGGCACGGCCCCGGGTA
The DNA here is from genome assembly GCA_964631105.1 of uncultured Prevotella sp. GTDB lineage: Bacteria > Bacteroidota > Bacteroidia > Bacteroidales > Bacteroidaceae > Prevotella. The sequence continues at coordinate 1,883 of CAZVWX010000158.1, forward strand.
ATAAAAATTGAACGCATTTCTTTTTGTGTTTTCTCCAGTTTGCAGTACCTTTGCAGTATGCAAATCATTCATGAACAAGTAGACTTGGTGAAGAAGGTCCTCCGGAAGCAGAAGCCGACGGGCAAGCCCCTGCGGAAGATGCACTATGTGGTGCGCCAGGAGGTGGAGGGGAAGGTGCTGCTCTACAATTCCATCACCCGCGAGCTGCTCCTGCTCGCGCCCGACGAGGAGGCGTCCATGCTGTCGTCGGCCAGGCTCTACGAGAAGTGGTTCGTCGTGCCCGACGACTTCAACGAGCGCGAGTTCACCGACCAGCTGCGCGAGCTGGCGCGCATGACGAAGCGGAAGACGGAAGGCATCGACAACTACACCATCTTCACCACCATGGACTGCAACGCCCGCTGCTTCTACTGCTACGAGACGGGGCGTCCCCGCGTGCCGATGTCGGAGCATGTGGCCCACCGCACGGCGCAGTTCATCGCCGCGCACCACCGCAACGAGGTGAAGCTCGGCTGGTTCGGGGGCGAGCCGCTCTACAACCAGTCCGCCATCGACACCATCGTGGCCGACCTGCAGCAGGCCGGCGTGCCCTACCATTCCACGATGATCAGCAACGCCTACCTCTTCACGCCGGAGCTGGTGGAGCGCGCCAAGACGGTGTGGAAGCTGAAGAACATCCAAATCACGCTCGACGGCACCGAGAAGGTGTACAACCGCGCCAAGTCGTACATCTATCCCGGCAACGCCTTCGCCCGCGTGATGGACAACATCGGCCTGCTGCTCGACGCCGAGGTGACGGTGGTGGTGCGCCTGAACGCCGACCTGTACAACATCGACGACCTGAACACGCTCGTCGACCAGCTCTACAATCGGTTCGGCAACCATCCCCTGCTGAGCGTCTACTCGCACGCGCTCTTCGAGCGCTCGGCCGGCAGCCGGAACGTGAAGCGCGACGACGAGAAGCGGCATGAAATCTTCCGCCGCCGGATGAGGCTCAACGGCAAGCTGTTCCGCTACGGATTCTTCATGACCGGGGCGCGCATACCCAACAGCATCAAGACCAACAGCTGCATGGCCGACAACGACTCCACCCTGACCGTGCTGCCCACGGGGCGCCTCGGCAAGTGCGAGCACTACAGCGAGGACCACTTCGTCGGCACGCTGGCGTCTGACAAGTTCGACCAGTCGATGCTGGACTACTTCAAGCAGCTCTCCCCCCTGTCGCCCGCGTGCGACACGTGCGCCTACTACCCCGAGTGCATCCGGCTGAAGACCTGCGTGGAGGAGGACGGCAACTGCTTCGACGTGATGCGCAAGGAGCTCCTCATGGAGATGCGCCAGGAGATGCTCAACGAGTTTGCGGCCTGGCTTGAGGACCGCGCGTTCCTGCCGGCGAGGAAGGGCGCATGAAGCCCCGCCCCGCCCAGGCGGCCCAGGCGCGGGCATGAGGGCTGACCGGCGCCAGGCACGGCCCTCGTGGCCGCCGGCACGCACGAAAGCCGCGCAGCCCCGGCCGGGCGGTGGTTTCCTCGCCGGCGGATGCTCCTCTTTTTGATGATTTTTTTGATTATTTTTCGCCTGGTTCTTGCGCCGTTTTCAATTTTAATCATTATCTTTGCAACGGACTATTCCAATCATTCAAAGACTACACATCACAATGAGAACAGTTTACGAATTCTCTGTCAAGGACAGAAAAGGTAACGTAGTATCGCTCAAAGAGTATGCCAACGAGGTGCTCCTCATCGTCAACACGGCCACGCGCTGCGGCTTCACCCCCACCTACGAGGAGCTGGAGAAGCTCTACGAGAAGTACCATTCGGAGGGCTTCGAGATTCTCGACTTCCCCTGCAACCAGTTCGGGCAGCAGGCTCCGGGCACCGACGAGAGCATCCACAACTTCTGCAAGCTGAACTATGGCACGGAATTCCCTCAGTTCAAGAAGATAAAAGTGAACGGCCCCGACGCCGACCCGCTCTTCAAGTTCCTCAAAGAGCAGAAGGGCTTTGCCGGCTGGGACGAGTCGCACCCCATCTACCCCGTGCTCGAGAAGATGCTTTCCGAGGCCGACCCGAACTACAAGCAGAGCCCCGACATCAAGTGGAACTTCACCAAGTTCCTCGTCAACAAGAAGGGGCAGGTGGTGGCCCGCTTCGAGCCCACGGAGAGCATCGCCCACATCGCCGAGGAGATAGAGAAGCTGCTCTGAGCGGCACCGTACCCATAAGTTTTTTTCACACCATGAAGCAAAAGAAATTCCTTCTTCAAGAGGCCGACATCCCCGAGCAGTGGTACAACATCCAGGCCGAGATGCCCCACAAGCCCCTGCCGCCCCTCAATCCGGTCACCAAGCAGCCGCTCGCGGCCGAGGACTTGGCCCACATCTTCAACATGGAGTGCTCCAGGCAGGAGCTGAACGACACCGACGCGTGGATTCCCATTCCCGAGGAGGTGCGCGAGAAGTACACCTACTACCGCGCCACGCCGCTCGTCAGGGCCTACGCCCTGGAGAAGGCCCTCGACACCCCCGCCCACATCTACTTCAAGAACGAGTCCACCAACCCCCTGGGGAGCCACAAGATCAACTCCGCCCTGCCGCAGTGCTACTACTGCAAGCAGGAGGGCGACACCAACGTCACCACCGAGACCGGGGCCGGGCAGTGGGGCATGGCCCTGAGCTATGCCGCCAAGCTCTACGGCCTGGAGGCCGCCGTCTACCAGGTGAAGATCACCTTGCAGCAGAAGCCCTACCGGTCGATAGCCATGCGCACCTTCGGAGCCACCGTCGAGGCCTCGCCGTCGATGTCGACACGCGCCGGCAAGGACATCATCACCAAGGACCCCACCCATCCCGGGTCGCTCGGCACGGCCATCTCGGAGGCCATCGAGCTGGCCACCACCACGCCCGGATGCAAGTACACGCTGGGCAGCGTGCTCAACCACGTGGCCCTGCACCAGACCGTCATCGGCCTGGAGGCCGAGAAGCAGATGGCCATGGCCGGCGAGTACCCCGACAAGGTGATAGCCTGCTTTGGCGGAGGCAGCAACTTCGGCGGCATCGCCTTCCC
>CAZVWX010000159.1:0-4929 GCA_964631105.1 uncultured Prevotella sp.
CAAGGCCTGGTAATGGACGATGCAGTGTAGTTTAACGCTTTAGGTTGACTACTTCGAGCCTTATTTTTAATGTCGGTTGACACGGTTGAACATTACTTTTATATTTGTTTGATGCGTTGGACAAGGCGAGGCAGCATGGCTTGCCGGATTGTCTAGGCGTAGCTGTGCATGCCCGGGAGCAGGTAGTTCACGCCGAAGTAGGTGATGAGAATGCTCAGGAAGGCGAGAATCATGAAGATGTGGTAAACCTTGGGGCGGCGCATGGCGGGCAGCGTCTGGGTGTGGAAGGCCACGGCGTAGGTCATGAACGTGATGAGCGACCAGGTCTCCTTCGGGTCCCAGCCCCAATAGCTGCCCCAGCTCACGTTGGCCCATATGGCCCCCATGAAGATGCCGATGCCCAGGGCAGCCACGCCTGGGTAGAGGAAGATTTGCGAGAGGGGCGTGAGCTTGGCGTTCACCTCCCTCACGCTGCGGTTCCTGGAGCGCGACGTGCAGAGCCAGGCTATGGCTGTGATGAATGTGAGCGAGAGCAGCGCGTAGGCCGTCATGACGATGCTCACGTGTATGGTGAGCAGCGGGCTGTTCAGCACGGGCATCCTCGGCGTGATGGCGGGGTCCATCGCGCTGATGTGGCTCACGAGCAGCATGAACCCGCTCATGAGCAGGCCGAAGGTGGTCATGATGCGTAGGCGGCGCGTGGTGAGCAGGGCTACGAGCATGATGAGCCATGCCAGGAAGAGCATCGTCTCGTAGCCGTTGCCCATGGGTATGGTTCCGCTGGCCATCCAGCGCAGGGCCAGCGCCACGGTTAGGGTGAGCCACGACAGGGCCATGAGCAAGGTGAACCAGCCGTAGCCCCGCTTCCGTGTGAGGAAGTAGACCGACACAATGCCCAGTGTGAGGTTGACGATGAAGAGTATCGTGGCGAAGGGAACGTGGTTGAGCGTGTGCTCGGCCCACAGGCGGCTGGGCGGGGGAATCGTCCCCGCGCCGTAAGTATGCTGGTATTTGCGCAGCTTCTGGAAGAGCTCCCTCACCATGGGATAGTTGCCCTGTGCGGCGAGCTCAGCCCCCATGGGCAGGATGTTGCGCACGTAGAGCCTTTGCGCCTTGGGCATCTGCGCGGGTTGGCGGCTGTTGGGCGTATACCATTTCACGTCCCCTCCCTTCGTTGCGAAGGGGAACATCTGGAGCAAATCCATCCTTTCCAGTTGCACGATGAGCATCATCTTGTCGTCGGTGTCGAGCACTTGCTGCGAGAATTTGTCGTTGTGCTGCTGTGCATCGGCCAGGAAGGGCCCCAGCATGTAGCCCCTGGGGCCGAAGAAGGCGGCCGGCGAGGTGTATTCCGGCAGTTCCAGCCGCTTGCGGATTTGGCTTCCCTTCACTTTGATGATGGGCTCCTGCATCCAGTCGCCGCCGAAGAAGAGAAACCCTGTGAGCACTTGGCAGGGGCTGAAGTCCTTGTAGGAAGCCTTGCCATAGAGCTTCTTGGTGAAGTCGATGGCGAACGTCTCGGTGGGGCAGACGCGCCCGTTGTAGACGATGAACGTGCGTCCGAACTCGTCGGCGACGTCGCGTGGCAGTGTCCGCTGGGCCCGTGCGGCCGCCACAGCTGTGGCGAGCACGAGGAGCACGGCCCCCCGCCGGGCCAGGTCGGTGCGGAGCAGCTCGCGGAAGCGGCCGCGCGGGTCGACGAGGGTCCACAGCAGCGCGAAGAAGAGCAGCCCGTAGCCGGTGTAGGTTACGGGGATGCCCACGGGGTCGGAGTTGAGTGCGAGGTAAGCCCCCCTCATGTCGGGGTCGTAGCCCGACTGGTAGAGGCGCGTGCCGTGTCCGTTGTAGATGTGGTTCATCGACACGTCGTAGGTGCGGGTGGTGGTGGCGTCGCTGATGGTGACGTTCGATTTGTAGTCCATGGCGGCGGCGTTTCCGGCGTGATAGTCCACTTGGAACTGGTTCAGCTTGATGCTGAAGGGAAGCTTGCCCTTGCGGCCGTCCTGGCCGGTGTAGGTGCTCGTGGTCTGTCCCTGGCGCAGGTGCACCGTGCCGCGCTTGGCGGTGACATGGGTGATGAGGGCTCCGGCAAGGATGACGGCGAACGACAGGTGGAGCACCACCACCGAGGCCCGCCTCACGCGTCGCCGGACGAAATAGGCCGTGCCGGCCGCCACTCCCAGAGCCCAGAGCAGGCAGAACCACCACGAGCCGTAGATGTGGGTGTCGGCAAAGTCGTTGCCGGCATATTTCCCGATGATGGTTGCCGCGGCCATCACCACGATGATCAGCACATAGAGTGCCTCAAGTGTTCTTTTCAGCGTCATTGGTTTCTCTTTCTTTCTTGAGTTGCGCCGGCACGGGGTCGCGGTTGCCGCCATCTTTCTCTCGCCGTTGCCGGGTGTCGGGGTGCGGTGGAGCCCCGCCGCCAGGGAGGCCGTGCTAGGCCTGCTCCTTGATGTTCGGCTTTTCCAGCCCGTAGTGCTTGTGCGCGTCCAGCAGGCGCAGGATGACACCGAACGCCACGGCGGCCGCCCCCAGGAGCGCAAACGACATCATGGGCACGGTGAAGTCGGGCACGCCGTCGTGGGTGTTCATGCCGATGATGGTGCCCATCACCATGGGGATGATGGTGAGCCCGATGTTCTGTATGTAGAAGATGATGCTGTAGGCCGAGCCCAGCTGCTTCATCGGGATGATCTTGGGGACGCTGGGCCACATGGCGCTGGGCACCAGCGAGAAGGCCACTCCGAGCAGGATGATGAGCACCACGGCGAACCATGACGTCTCTAGCACGGGCAGGGCGAACATGACGTGCACGCCGGTGAGGATGAGGGCCCCGACAATCATGAGCGTGGCGCCCCGTCCTATCTTGTCGTAGATGCTGCCGAAGAGGGGCGTGAGGATGATGGTGCCGAAGGGCATGAGCGACGGTATCCATCCGGCAAACTCCTCGTCGACGCCATACTTGAACACCATGAGCTTGGAGGCAAACTTCAGGAAGGGGAACACGCCGCCGTAGAAGCACAGGCACATGGCCGTGATGAGCCAGAAGCCCGGGTTGCGGAAGATGAACCCGAGGTCGCGCAGGTGGAACTTCTCGTCCTCGGGCGTGGCCGCGGTGATGGCCGCCGAGGGGTCGCTGCGGTCGAGCTGGACATCCATCACGTCGTAGACAAGCCACAGCAGGAAGCCTGCGACGAGCAGCGCCAGCCCCAGCAGGACGGGAGCCGAGAGCGAGAAGTGCTTGGCCACGGGCACGCTGACGAAGAAGGTGAGGGCCGTGCCCAGGCGTGCCAGGGCCACCTGTATGCCCATGGCCAGGGCCAGTTCATGGCCCGTGAACCACTTGGTCATCACCTTGGAGATGGTGATGCCCACGATTTCGCAGCCCGTGCCGAAGATGGCGAAGCCGGCCGAGGCCACGAGCACCTGCGTCTTGATGAGCCCCGAGAGGCCGATGTAGGTGAGCACGGCCTGGAGGAAGCCTGGCAGATGGCTGATGTCGATGAGCACGGACGAGTCGGGCGTCATGAAGGCCACGGCGTAATACTTCACGGCGGCGCCCGCCACCATGAGCCCGCAGGAGAGGTTGCCCGTGAAGCGGATGCCCATCTTGTCGAGGATGAGGCCTCCGAAGAAGAGCATGAGCAGGAACACGTTGATGACGCCGTAGGAGCCCGAGAAGAGTCCGTACTCGCTGCTCGTCCAGCCCAGTCCGCCCTGCGAGGCTGGGGCCTCGAGCATGGTTTCCAGCGGTGCCATCACGTCGGTGAGGAAGTAGCCCATCATCATCGTTATCGAGACGATGAGCAGGGCCGTCCACCTGGCCCGGAAATTGTCGCTCAGTTTCTGTCGGATGAGTTCTGCCATGATGATTTATTTTTTCTTTGTTTTGGCGATGTCGAAGAGGTAGGATGCCTTGATGACGATGTTGCCGAACCGGCTTGCGCCGAAGAAGTCGCGCTTGCTGGACCCGTAGATGTCGCCCAGGCCATAATAGTAGCGGGCTTCCAGCAGGAAGTGCCCCACCTTGGGGTGGCTGTACTCCACGCCCACGCCGGCGGCAATGCCATAGTCTATCTTGTTCTCCACGGCCATGGTGTCCTGCTCGATGATTTGGTTCGAGCGCTCCGACGAGCCTTCATGGATGCGGGCTATCTCGTCGTTCACGTTGAAGTTGGCCGATGTCGACTCGCTCAGGTAGAATCCCACCTGCGGCCCGGCGTTGACGAAGAAGTTGAACCCCCGCTCCTCGCGCCCCCAGGCCAGATGGGCGAAAACGGGTATCTGGATGTAGTTGATGGTGCGGCTGTAGGCTTGCGCCACGCCCGTCGCGGGGTCGCTGACGGGCTGGTCGTCGATGTCGCGTATGTCCTCCTTCCAGCCGATTTTGGCGTAGTTCACTTCGGCGGCGATGGAGCAGATGGTGGAGAAGTACTTCTCGCTGGTGTATCGTGCCGAGAGGCCGCCGGTCATGCCGCCGTGCCATCCCTGGCTCACGCTGGGGTCGAAGGTGATGTTGCTCATCACGTAGCCCCCGTTCACGCCGACGGCGAAGTTGTTTCTGTGTTGTCCGATTTGCGCCTGTGCCGTTGCGGCCCACATGGCGAGGGCCACCGCCAGTGCGGGAGCGCCGTTGCGGATGATGGCGCGCGCGGCAGCCGTCAGCTTTCCGCCGAAAGGCCTAGAACTTGATGCTCTCAATCTGGTGGTTGTAGGCATAGTGAATCAGCTGGAAGTTTTCGTTGCGGAATCCGCCCCGTCCGCTCCGCTTGAAGGCCAGCGGGGTCTGCAGGGGCACGTAGGTGCTTTGTCCGGCCTCGCCGTTGAAAGCCTTCCCCCGGTCGTGGAGGCCCTTGATGAAGAACATGGCGTGGTCGTAGCCCGTCACGGCAAAGCGGGGCAGGGCGTACATCATGGGCTTGC
>CAZVWX010000160.1:0-4922 GCA_964631105.1 uncultured Prevotella sp.
GGCCATGACCTACGTCGACCGCCTGCCCATTGCCATCATGCTGGCTTTTGTGGCCACGGGCATCCACTCGTCGGTCTATCTGATGACGGCGGCGGCCGTGGCGGCCTATTTCTACAAGAACAGCAATCGTTATTTGGCCTTCTGGTTCTTCTGCATCGTGCTGTCGCTTGTGGCGGGCGGCACCATTCAGAGCGCGCTGGCCGGCATCGGCATTTTCGGCGAGGACGAGCGGTTCGCAGCCTACCTCACCTCCACCGAGGAGATTCAGCGGCAGCAAGGCTTTGTGGTGAAGATGGGATTCCGCTGGGACTTCCTCCTCTATAGCGCCGTGCCCGTGGCCGTGGGCTACTACTTCATCTTCAAGCAGAAGTTCCAGGACGAGTATTATCACTGGATTTACAACGTCTATCTGCTCACCAACTCCTTCTGGGTGCTCATCATCCGCGCCGCCTACTCCAACCGCTTTGCGCAGATTTCATGGTTCATCATGCCCGTGGTGCTCATCTATCCCTTTGTGAAGGCCCGCTTCTGGGCCAACCAGGAACACAAATTGGGCTACGCCCTGCTGGCGTTCTATGTGTTCACCTTTGCATATAACATCCTTCCGATGTGGTTAGCATAATCGTACCCGTCTACAATCTCGGGGCCAAGGTGGCCAAGTGCCTGGCCTCCATCCGCCGGCAGAGCTGCGCCGACTGGGAGTGCGTCGTGGTGAACGACGGCTCCACCGACGACAGCCTGGCCGTGTGCCGGCGGTTCGCCCGGGTGGACAGCCGCTTCGTCATCATCGACAAGAAGAACGAGGGCGTGGAGCGGGCCCGATTCGACGGGCTGCGGGCGGCGCGGGGCGAGCATGTCACCTTCGTCGACGGCGACGACTGGATGGACCGTGACACCTTGCAGGTGATGGTCGCCGCCATGGAGAAGCATGCCGCCGACTACGTGGAAATCGGCGGGCGGCGCATCCTCGACGGGCTCGGATGGCTGAGGCAGACCATTCCCGCCCCGGTGAAGGGGCTTGTCAGTCAGCCCGAACTCTTCGACAAGTACTACATCTCCTTCTTCGGCATGAACATCCTGTCGGTGACGCAGTGGGGCAAGCTCTACCGGCGCGAGGCCATCGACCAGGCCCGGCTGGAGCCGTTTGGTCTGGCCATGGGCGAGGACCTGGTGTTCAACATGCGACTCTTCCCCCATCTGCGGAGCATCTACATCAGCGACTACGTGGGCTACAACTACCGCTTCGGCGGCATGACCACGCGCTACAATCCCCGCCTCTTCCCCGACCTGAAACGGCTTTATCTGCTGAAGAAGCAGCTCATCCAGACGTATCATTACGACCGGGCACGCGACTACATCCTCTACGAAATCGTGAACGTGCTGAAGTCGGACATCCGCCAGCGCCTGCTCTTCCGCTACCAAACCGAGGAGGCGACGGCGCAATACTTGGCGCGCGAGCTTGCCGAACCCATGTGGCAGGACGTAAGGGCCGTTTCGAACAAGAAGTATTTGCAGAGCCCCATGGTGCGGGCCTTGCTCGGAGGCGACGCGCAAGCCTTCCTGGCGGGCTGCCGGGCCGAGGTGAAGGCCGAATACCCCAAGTGGAGGCTGAAGCGGGTGGCCTCGCGCCTGCTGTCGCGCCTCTGAGCCGAAGGCTGGCTGTCACTCTTCCTACTCATATCATTCACAACAATAATCTTTTCCAACTATGTATCTATACGGAGCCAGCGGACATTGCAAGGTGATTATGGACATCTTGCGGGCCATGGGCGAACCCGTGGAAGGGCTCTTCGACGACAACCCCCAGGTGGCGGAGCTCGGCGGACTGCCTGTCGGCCACGAGTATGCGGGCCAGCAGCCGCTCATCATCTCCATCGGGAGCAACAAGATTCGCAAGCTCCTGAGCGAGCGTTATGCCGTGGCCTATGGCCGGGCCGTGCATCCCTCGGCCATCGTCTCGCCCTCGGCCACCATCGGCGAGGGCTCGGTGGTGATGCAGGGGGCCATCATCCAGGCCGAGACCCGCGTGGGGCGACACTGCATCGTGAACACGGGCGTGAGTTTGGACCATGAGAACGTGCTCGGCGACTACGTGCACGTGTCGCCCCACGCCACGCTTTGCGGCGACGTGCAGGTGGGCGAGGGCTCCTGGGTGGGGGCCGGCACCACCATCATACAGGGCGTGCGCGTCGGGCGATGGTGCGTCATCGGGGCGGGAAGCGTGGTGAGCCACAACATTCCCGACGGGTCGCTGGCCGTGGGCAACCGCTGCCGCGTGCTGAAGAAAATCAACCAGGACTTGCTATGAAGCGGAAGAAGCTGATGCGCGTGACCACCGTGGACCTGAGCCTTGACGCGCTGCTGCGCGGACAGTTGCGCTTCCTCAACCAGTATATGGAGGTGGTGGGCGTGACCGCCGACACGGGACTGCTCCAAGGCGTGGGCCGCCGCGAGGGCGTGCGGGTGATTGACGTGCCCATGCACCGCGAGATTTCGCCGCTCAACGATGTGAGGTCGCTGGTGGCACTGGTGCGTCTTTTCCGCCGGGAACGCCCCGACATCGTGCATGCCAACACGCCGAAGGGCTCGCTGCTGGCCTTGCTCGCCGCCCGGCTCACCCGCGTGCCCCACCGCCTCTACACCGTGACGGGGCTGCGCTACCAGGGCTCGCGGGGACCGATGCGGTGGCTGCTGAAGACCATGGAGCGGCTGTCGTGCCTTTGCGCCACGCGCGTGGTGCCCGAGGGGCAGGGCGTGCTCCACACGCTCCAGGCCGACCGCATCACGCGGAAGCCGCTCAGCGTGGTCTATCATGGCAACATCAACGGCATCGACACTTCCTATTATGCGCCCGGCGCCGTGGGCATGAGCCGCGACGAAGCCCGCCGCAGGCTGAAGCTGCAAGCGGGCGACTTCGCCTTCATCTTCATCGGACGCATCGTGGCCGACAAGGGCATGAACGAGCTGGCCGAATGCATGCGAAGGCTCGCGCCGCAATATCCGCAGCTGAGGCTCATCCTCGTGGGCAAGTTCGAGTCGGAGCTCGACCCCCTCAAGGACGGCAACGAACTGTTCTTCCGCCAGTCGGGAGCCGTGCGCTTCGTGGGTTGGCAAAGCGACGTGCGCCCCTTCCTCCTGGCCGCCGACGCCCTGGTGTTTCCCAGCTACCGCGAGGGATTCCCCAACGTGCCCATGCAGGCCGGGTCCATGGGGCTGCCCGGCATCGTGACCGACATCAACGGGTGCAACGAGATTGTGAAGGACGGACTGAACGGGCGCATCATCCGGCCCCGCGACACCGAAGCCCTGGCCGAGGGCATGACGTGGTTCCTGGACCACCGGGCCGAAGTGGAGCGCATGTCGCGCAACTGCCGCCGCATGATTCACGAGCGCTATGAGCAGAGGGACGTGTGGAGCCATCTGCTGGAAATGTATCAAAGATTATAGGAAGTATGGATAACGAACCTTACCGGGTTTCGGTTTGCGTGCCCGTCTATAAAGCTGAGCCGTATATCCGGCAATGCGCCGAGTCGGTGTTCGGGCAGACTTACAACAACCTGGAGTGCATCTTCGTCGACGACGATTCACCCGACCGCAGCATGGAAATCATCAGTGAGGTGCTGAAGGGGTACCCCCACCGGCAGCCGCAGACCCGGCTGCTGCATCATGGCCACAACCAGGGTATTGCGGCCACGCGCACCACGCTGATGGAGGCGGCCACGGGGGAGTTTGCCGTTGGACTGGACTCCGACGACTGGATGGAGCCCGACGCCATAGAGCTGCTGGTGAAGAAGCAGGTGGAGACGGGCGCCGACATCGTTACGGGAAAGAAAGTGGTGAACGAAAACAAGAAGGTGGGCATCTTCGATGACCCTGACTATGCCTCGCCCGGCGAAATGGTCACCTCTTTCCTTACGCAGGAGTGGCATCATGAGTTGTCGGGACGACTCATCCGGTGCAGTCTGTTCGGGCACGCCGACGTGTCGTTTGTCAAGGGATGTGACCTTGCCGAGGACTGGCACGCCATGGCCGAGCTGGCCTGGTATGCGGAGAAAGTGGCCTTGCTGCCCCGCGTTGTCTACCATTACCGCATGAATCCGCACTCGATTGTCCACTCCTTCAACCAGCCGGAAAACCAAAAAAAGCTCATGATGGAGAAATACGGGAACCTGAGCTCGCTCATCGCCTTCTTCGAGCCGAAGGACAAGCACTATGCGAAACTGGCGCAACGGCTTTGCGCACCGCTCTGTCTGCAGATTCTCGTCCTTGCGCTGGACACCGCCGACCACAGCGTCTACCGGCAGTACAGGACGAACTTTCTGGCCTTCCCGGCCCAAATCCGGCATGAAGCACTCGACGGGCTGCACTGCGCACTGTTGCGCCTGCCGGGAAACTACCAGCTGCTCAGGCTGGCGAGAAGGCTGCGGAAAAGCTGCCAAACGAAATAAGGAACCATCGATAAAAAGATATGGACATCAAGGGAACAATTATCAGAATAGCGAGAAACCTCCTCTTGGGCCAGCCCAAGAAGGTTGTCGTGCAGCCGCAGATTGTCACCTTGGCCCCCAACAAACTCCTGAAGGGCCGGGTGGCGCTGATTACCGGGGGCACGAGCGGCATCGGATTCGAGATGGCGAGGACCTTCGTCGACAGCGGAGCCACGGTCATCATCACCGGAAGGAAGCGCGAGAAGGTGGAAGCGGCCTGCAGGAAGATAGACGAGTTGGCTGCAAACAAGGGGAAAGTGCGGGGCTTGGAATGGGACAACACGAAAGTGGACACGTTCAAGCCGCGCTTTGGTGAGCTGCTGGCTCTGTCGCCTGTCGGCAAGATTGACATTCTCGTGAACAACGCCGGGGTGCTGGTGGGCATGAACCTGCGGGAAGAGCCGGAGCAGTTCGACTTGATGCTCAACACGAACC
>CAZVWX010000161.1:0-4839 GCA_964631105.1 uncultured Prevotella sp.
CATCATGGAGGGATTCATCAAGCGCACGCCGCGCGGGCGCATGGCCACGGCCCTGGCCTACCAGCACCTGGGGCGCAACCCGCACGGGGGCACGGCCGCGGAGCCCGACCTCTTCGGATAGGGCGGCGACCAGCCGCGCCAACTCGCGAACATCACACCAAGAAACAATATGACTACAGCCATCTTCACGGGCACCTTCGACCCGTTCACCATCGGCCACGCCGACATTGTGTCGCGGGCCCTGTGCCTCTTCGACCGCCTTGTCGTCGCCGTGGCCGTGAGCAAGCTCAAGCACGCCGAGGAGGAGGTGGACCGCCGCGTGGACGACATCCGGCGCGTCTATGCCGGCGAGCCGCGCGTCGACGTGGTGGCCTACGACGACCTCACCGCCGACCTGGCCACCCGCCTGGGGGCCACGGCCATCGTGCGCGGCGTGCGCTCGGTGCGCGACTTCGAGTATGAGCGCGAGCAGGCGGAGGTGAACCGCAGGCTGGGGGGCGTGGAGACCGTGCTCATCGTGGCCGACCCGGCACTGGCCGCCGTGAGCTCGACGCTGGTGCGCGAGCTCAGGTTCTTCGGGCGCGACGTGAGCCCGCTGCTGCCCCATCGTGAAGGCGGCGGGCGGACTTGCCCCGACAGCAAAAGCGGCGGGCGGACAGCCGTCGTGCCCGATGGCGGGAAGTAGAGAAAAAACGATTGAAGCAGGAAGATATGATCACCTACAACAGTGACGGCGTGAAAATGCCGAAATTCAAGCACCGCCTCGTCTCGGCATGGATCAAGGCCGTGGCCGCCACATACGGGCGGAAGGTGGGCGACGTGGGATACATGTTCGTCGGCGACGAGGCCATCCTGGCGACCAACCGCGAGTTTCTGGGCCACGACTACTACACTGACATCATCACCTTCGACTACGACGAGGGCGACGTCATCCATGGCGACATTGTCATCAGCCTGGACACCGTGCGGACCAATGCCGGGAAGTTCGGCAAGAGCTTCGCCGACGAGCTCCACCGCGTCATCATCCATGGCATCCTCCACCTCTGCGGCATCAACGACAAGGGGCCCGGCGAGCGCGAGGTGATGGAGGCCAACGAGGACAAGGCACTCAGCCTGCTGGCCGAGATGGCGGGCAGCGAGGCGCGGAAGGAGGTGGCGCCATGATGGGGCCGGAGGACTTCATGCGCCGCGCCATCGCCCTGTCGGAGCGGAGCGTGGCCGAGGGGGGAGGCCCCTTCGGGGCCGTGATAGTGAAGGACGGGCGCATCGTGGCCGAGGCCAGCAACCGCGTCGTGCCCGACGGCGACCCGACGGCGCACGCCGAGGTGAGCTGCATCCGCGAGGCGGCACGCCGGCTGGGCACGTTCAACCTCTCGGGATGCGACATCTATACGTCGTGCGAGCCCTGCCCGATGTGCCTCGGTGCCATCTATTGGGCACGCCTGTCGCGCATCTTCTATGGCAACGACCGCCACGACGCCGCTGCCGCGGGCTTCGACGATGAGTTTATCTATCAGGAGCTGGCCTTGCCGCCGGCCGACCGGCACAAGCCCATGCAGATGCTCCTGCACGACGAGGCGGCCAGAGCCTTCGAGGCATGGGCCGGAAAGGCCGACCGCACGGACTACTGACGGGGAAGCGGGCGCGTGGCGGGGCTCTGCACGCGGGAAAGCGCCCGCACCTGCCCCGGCTGGGAGGCGCCTCCAGCCTACAGAGCTGTCTGCTGGAAAATCTTGTTCAGCCCTCCTACCAAAGGCACATAGAAGAAAAGCAGGCCGAACAAGGTGATAACCGTCAAGAGCAGGCTTTCCTGCCTCGTCAGCAAGAGGGCGACGGTTGGCAAGAGAAAGGCCAGCGGAATCACGACACAAAGGGCCAGCACACGCAGCATTCGCACGACTCTGACCTTGCGCCTTTCCCTTTCTATGGTGTTTGCCACTTGGGTTTTTATGCCGGCAACGGTCTCCTCGCGTTGCACGCACGCTGCAATAAGCTTGTCGAGCTGTTCGTCATTCATCGTTTTCATCTTCCAGTTGTTTTCTCAGTTGTTCGCGAATCCTGTGCAGGCGCACCAGCACGTTGCTCTTCGTCATGCCGAGCTTGCGGGCGATGTCGTCGGCCTTCCTCTTCTCATAGTAGTGCATATGGACAATCTTGCGGTCGTTGTCGGGCAGTGCGCCGATGGCTTTCTCCATCCGCCGAAGGAGCATCTCGTGCTCTTCAGAATAAGCTTCGTCTTGCGCCTGCACGCGCTCGTTGATGTCTTCTGTCCTCCGCCGCCTCTCCTTGTCAAGGGCGTTCAGGGCGAGATGCATGGCTATGGCCGTAATCCATGCGCCAAGCCTCTCGCCCCGCCAGTCGCCAAGCCTGGTGTAGACGCGGATGAAGGCCTGCTGGGTAACCTCCTGCGCCAAGTCCCCCCGCCTGACCAGCGAGAGGACTTTCGAGTAGATTGCCGAGGCGTATCGATCGGCGATGATGCTGAAGAGCTTGCTGTCGCCGCCGATGATTCGTTCTATGATTTCCCGGTCTTCCACGGCATCCGCCCTTTAAGCATTTTGTGCGCCGTCGTCCGGCAAGGACTGCCTTCCCTTGTCCATGTTGTGGGAGATGATGAACGACACGAACAGCCCGACACCGCAACCCAAGGCCATGAGAATGAACTGCGACATGACGTTTTCGAGCCCCAATCCCAGTGCCAGGAGATAGCCAAGACCGATTCCCATGAGCATGAGGCCCCAGTTCAACGAGGCGTAAGGATTCTTCTTTTTGGGCTTGTCTGCCGTTACGAGGACTTTGGCAGTCTCGGCGTCGATATGGTTCTCGATGATCGACTGGCGGATGAAGAGCTCGTTCTTTCTCTTTCTTACGCCGTCGATGATGCCGCCGATGATGGCCGTCAGGCCGCAGAGGATTCCTAATGTCGCGGAAGTGAAACCAATAACGAGTGGGTCCATAATCTTGATGTTTTAATTGTTGTACTTTTGTTGTCTCTGTATATAAGACCGACAAACTTGGAAAAGATTACAAGAGAGGCAAACTTTTTTCTTTCATGAGTAAAAAAAAGATGGCTGTTTCTGCCAAACCAGCCCGCTAACGACGCCAAGCCAAGGGATGCTCCATGGCAGCAGGGCATATCCGCCGTGCGCTGAGCCATCGCTCCGGTGGCGTGGGAGGCCTGTGAAAACGAAAGCAGGAGACAAGCACTTGCGAAAAGCGCTCATCCCCTACCCTGTTTATTGACGTTGAACCTTTTGGTCTTATTCTCTCAAATTTTTCATAACACCCGGTGGGGTCATTTCAGACCTTGCTCCACGAGGTAACCTGTTGTAGCCAAAGCCGCAATCCAGGCCATCATTAATGTCATACTCATCTTTTTACCCTTTCTTCTTTTCGTTTCACTTGAACCTATTGAGAACTCACTAACCTATTGAGAACCTGCTGACCTATTGAAAACTATCGCGTTTGTCTGTCGCTTCTTGTCTCCGTCCCCGCGGGGAGACGTCTGTGTTGTCTTGAATCGCAATCTTTTCCTTACCTTATTTATATAGTCATCATCGCGATGTGTCTTGTTCTTGCTTTCTCCATATGCCCTTCGCGGGTCCTTCCGCGCCCCCTCACGGGGCGGCTTCTATCCTTTTCACGATGCAAAGATAGGCCTAAATCTCATACGGCGCAACCCTTTGGAGCCCGAAAATCGGCTTTTCGCCCGCATTCTTGACCTACATCAAGAACTCCGTGTGCGCACACAACGGCATAAACGACGCATATCCATGCGGAAACGGAGGGGGAAAACGGGAGGGAACGGGGGCACCCAACGCTAGAGCTGGCCCGACTCCACCTGTCTCACCACGCGCTCGGTGATGCGGTCGATGCCGTTGGGGTCGAACTTCTTCTTCAGACTTGCCCCATAAAGCCACGCGAAAGTCTGGTAGAATCCGGCACGGATGGGGCCCAGGAAGGCTTGTATCAACTCGTAGGACGACGAGTTGCACTCGCGGTAGACCAGTTTGATGAGCAGTTTGCCCTGCGCATACGACAGTTTCCGCATCCTCGGGCCATACTCCTTCTTGATGCTTTGCTCCACGCGCTTCATGTGCTCGTCCTTGGCTTTCTTGTTGGGCAGGGTCTCCAGATACTCGTAGGTTTCCAAGATAATCTGGTTCACCTCCTTGGCAATGGGCAGCACAATCTTCACGTTGCGCACAAGCCGGTTGTAGGCCACGCGCTGCCTGGCGTTCTTGAACACGGGCGGGGGATAGACCCACACCTTGTTCAGCTCCACATAGGGTATGGAGTCCTTGCCGTCGAGCACCTTGCCCACGCGCAGCATGGGCTCGAACGTGGGATTGTCCATGTCGGGGTCCGTGTCCTCGGGACCCGCGCCGCCAGGAGGAACGCTCTGTGCGAAGAGTCCCAGCCCCGGCAGGACTGCCAAGAGCAAAAGAATCATCAATCTCGTCATATCCATTACAAAATTAAGGAGAAAATCGATGATGGGAAAAGATTTTGCGATTATTTATTCTTAAAAAGGGAAAAAATGCCTATATTTGTCAACAATTAACCCGGTGGAGGCTTTGAGACGTGCCGGCCCGAGCCCACCCATAAATCAAAATGCAAATGAAAAACCTTCTATGCCTGTTGTTCCTGCTGCTGTCCGCCCTTGCCGCGGAAGCCCAAAAGCGCGACTGGCAACCCTATCTCGACGCCCTGAACGACTTCGAAGACTTCCAGTCGACGTCGTGGGACGACTATGAGGAGCTTTTCAGCCAACTTGCAGAGCAGCCGCTCAACCTGAACACGGCCTCGCGCGAGGACCTGGAGCAGCTGCCCTTCCTC
>CAZVWX010000162.1:0-4809 GCA_964631105.1 uncultured Prevotella sp.
GGAGCGCTGCGGCCGCCTCTTCGACTTGCGGGGCCTGCCCGAGCGGCCCCTGCGAAACGTGCTCGTCAGGGGGATCACGGCCCGCAGCCGGGAGTTCCTGTCGGCTAACGACGTGAGCAGCCTCACCCTGGTGGACTGCCACATCGACGCCGACTCCGCCGCAGCCTCGCTCACCGGCTGCTCCGGCCTGTCGCTCGTCGGCTGCACGTTCTCCCGTCCGGTGAGCTGGACGCTCGACGACTCCACGCCGCCGCTCACGGCGCCGGTGGAGTGAGGCGGGCCGTCGTGGAGGCCTGAAAACACCCGCACGGGCCGTGCAAGCCCTGGCCCAGGCCGCCGGGCGGCACGCTCCAAGAAGGCGATGGACGGAATGTGAGATATATTTACATTTTTATTCAGCTTCGAAAATCTTGACTTTGACGGAAAGTCAGCATCTTCCGCTCTTTCGTGACATTCTGCGAAGTTTCTTCCACGGTTTGCTTACGGTTTTGTAAAGATGCGAGAAAAATAGGGGGTCCTTTCGAAGAACGGCCTTCTTCGGTCCGAAGAACGGCCTTCTTTGCCTCGAAGAACGGCCTTCTTCGATGCGAAGAAGGCCGCTTACACATGGCAAGAAGGCCGTTCTTCGAATCGATGGGAGAATAGTTGACAATGGAAGCCGGCTGCCCATGATGGGCAGCAAGGTCCTTCCTCGTGCATGGTCGTCATTTTCCTGCGTCCGGCAGGAAGCGTGGACACGAAGCAGCGTGCGGACGGCCACAAGGGCCGCGCCCTGCACGTGGTCATGACGCAACGACGGGATGGACACGCCGCTCACATCATGCGGCAAGCGGGGTCGAACGTTTAATAATTCATAAAAATGAAAGCGGCGTCCGTCCGCGGCCTTGGCAAGAGAAAAAATCTGCGTACCTTTGCACCCGAAAGGCATGCTTTCCGCGCTTCTTGCAAGAGCGCCGGGGGGGACATGCCGGATGGGAGGCTCCGCCTTCCCATTGATAAATATAAGAGAGACAAGAGCAACCCCGCCATAGGGGGAACCTAACCTAAAAACAGGCATTCGCCATGAAACAAACCGAGAAGGGGATTTCTTTGCCGCCGCCCCTGCTTTCCGGGCACGGGGGGGTAGACGGACGCAGCCTCCATGGTTTGTGCATCCCACCGCCACGGCGCCGCCCGGCCTACCGTGCGCCCTTCCGTTCCCAGCGAGGGAAACAGAAGGCCATCCGCTGAAAAGACGACAAGCATAAACATAAAAATATAGGAGGTGAATGATGAAACGACTACTTTCCCTTTTCGTGATGACGGCGGCCTTCTGCCTCGGCGCGGCCGCGCAGCGCACCACCGACAACCTGGACCGCGGCCTCGTGGCCGTCTACAAGAACAACGGCACGAGCGAGGGCTGCTTCGTGAGCTGGCGCGTGCAGGACGATGAATATTACGACACCAAGTACAACCTCTACCGCGACGGCACGCTGGTGAACTCGTCGCCGCTGTCGGTGTCCAACTACGAGGACTCCAAGGGCGCCTCGACGAGCCAGTACGCCGTGGCCGCCGTGGTGAACGGCGTGGAGCAGGCGAAGTGCGCCGCCGTCACCCCTTGGACGGGCTACCTGTACAAGCTCACCCACCGCCTCTGGTCGGGCTACAAGGACATCACGCTGCAAAACGTCTACAGCAACGCCGACGGCACCGACATCACGGCCAACTACTCGCCCAACGACGCCTGCGTGGCCGACCTCGACGGCGACGGCGAGGTGGAAATCATCCTGAAACGCCTGAACACCGCCGACGCCGACAGCCTCTATCCCGCCGCAAACACCGACTTCGCCATCATCGAGGCCTACAAGCTCGACGGCACGCGCCTGTGGTGGATCGACTGCGGGCCCAACATGGTGAGCCTGAACAGCACCGAGATTGACGCCGTGGCCTACGACTGGGACCAGGACGGCAAGGCCGAGGTGGTGCTCCGCGGCGCCGACGCGATGAAGATACACCAGGCCGACGGCACCACCTACACCGTGGGCGACGCCTCGGTGAACACGCGCTCGACATGGACCAGCTCAAAGTTTGCCTGGACACACACGGGCAGCGAGTACCTGCTCTATCTGAACGGCACCACGGGCGTGCCCTACCAGGTGACCGACTATCCGCTGAAGCGGCTGGAGAGCGGCGAGACCGACTTGAACGCTGCGTGGGGCGACAGCTACGGCCACCGCTCGTCGAAGTACTTCTTCGGCGCACCCTGCCTCGACGGGCGCAAGCCCAGCATCTTCCTCGCACGCGGCATCTACACGCGCGAGAAGATGATTGCCCTCGACGTGGACGCCTCGTCGCACTCGCTCACCACCCGCTGGACCTGGAGCAACAACACCAGCGGCAGCTCGTGGTACGGCCAGGGCTACCACAACTTCAGCGTGGCCGACGTGGACTGGGACTGGCGCGACGAGATTGTCTTCGGCTCGATGGTCATCGACGACAACGGCAAGGGGCTATCCACCACGGGCCTCGGCCACGGCGACGCCCACCACGTGGGCGACTTCAACCCCTACGTGCATGGCCAGGAGGTGTTCGCCTGCCTGGAGGACAAGCAGGGCTGGGACTACCGCGACGCCACCACTTCCACCTTATATAACAGTAGCACCGGCGGCGGCAGCGACGACGGCCGCGCCCTGATGGGCAACTTCCTGAACAGCCACCACGGGGCGCAGGGCCGGTCGGTGTCGTCGGGCGTCATCAGCTCGGTGACCAACGCCGACCTGGGCCTCACAGCCGAAAGCTTCATACCATGGAGTCATCTGAACTTCCGCATCTACTGGGACGGCGACCTCTGCGACGAGATACTCAACAGTCCCGGCACGGCCAGGGAAGCCGCCATCTTTAAGGTGGAGGGCGACGCCAACTTCGTGCGACTCTTCACCTCCAGCGGCTGCAATATGAACAACGACTCGAAGAACAACCCCTGCTTCCAGGGCGACATCCTCGGCGACTGGCGCGAGGAAATCATCGTGCGCTGCGGCACCAACATCCGCATCTACACCACGGCCATCCCCACCACCTACCGCGAGCCGTCGCTGTGGTACGACCACCAGTACCGCCAGGCCATGGTGTGGCAGATGTGCGCCTACAACCAGCCGCCCCACCCCAGCTTCTTCCTCGGCGAGAGCGAGGGCATCACCATGGCCCCGCCGCCCCTGACCAACAAGGGGCGCACGGAAATCGGCAACGGCGGCACCATCTCGTCGGCCTGCGACAGCAAGCACGTCATGCTGGCCGAGACCAACGACATGAGCGTCGGCGTCAGCGACGGAGCCTCGCCCGCCATCCTCTTCGACAACGCCCCCACGTGGGTGCAGGGCAGCGACGACAACAGCAACATCACCACCACCACCTACACCCACACGCTCACGGGCGGGGCCTTCGCGGGCTCGATGCGGCTGGTGAAGCAGGGCGACGGCACGCTGGTGCTGCCCGCCGTGACCGAAACCTACAGCGGCAACACCGACGTCTGGGCCGGCGAGCTCGACTTCGACGGCACGCTCGCCAACTCGGCGGTGTGGCTGAACCGGTTTGCCAAGCTCGCCTCCAACGGCGGCAGCTTCAAGCAGGGCGTCACCATGGACTATGGGGCACAGCTCCTGCCCGGCAGCGACGGCATCACGGCGCGGAGCCTGACGATGAACTTCGGCTCGCGCGTCGTCTACGACCTGAACAGCGACCTCACCGCCGACAAGGTCTCGGCCGACACGCTGCGCATCGACACCGTCAAATGGACCGACGGCCCCGCCTACCTCACGCCCGTCTTCGAGTTCGACTACTCGGGCACGCTCAACTCGGGCAAATACCTCATCGGCAACTACAAGACCATCGAGGGCGACCTGGACAACATCACGGTGGAGGGGCTCGACGGCTACACCTGGGCGCTGAAGCAGAGCGGCAACAACCTCTACCTGGTCATCGGCAGCGAGACCACCTTCACCAAGAAGTGGGACTTCACCCAGGGGTGGGATGTCGATGCCGACGTGCTCGGAGCCAGCGGCTCGGGATGGTATAGCCAGACTTCGGGGATGGCCGGATACGCGTATGGGTCCGCACCCTCGACGGCAACCGAGCTCACCTATACGGCCAACAGCACGACCAGCAAGGTGGCCAAGACGGAGGGGCTCTACTTCACCGCAGCTAGAAACGGGCGCATCGCCATTTCGACCAACTTCGACGAGCTGCTGCTGAACACCAAGTCCACCTTCACCATCAAGGGCTTGAAGAAGGGACAGAAGATCATCATCAACGCCAAGCGCAACCGAGGAAGCAATGTGGTCACCCTCACCGGAACGAACACCACCGTGACCGACTCCGTGACCATCGCCTCATCGACGGCTGCCGACTACACCTTCAGCGTGGCCGCCGACGGCGACGTGACGTTCACCTCCAGCGGAATCTTCCTGGAGATATACAGCATCGAGGTGACCGATGTGTTGAACGACGTCATCCTCGACGACCAGGCCAAGAGCTACAACATCGCCTCGCAGACGGCCAACGCCACGCTGCAGAACCGCACCATCTGGAGCGACGGCTGGAACACGCTCTGCCTGCCCTTCAGCATGACCGCCGACGAGGTGACGAGCTACTTCGGCAGCGGCCTGCGGCTGGAGGCCTTCACCAGCGTCACGGGCACGGTGATGAACTTCACCGACGCCACCACCATCGAGGCCGGCGTGCCCTACCTCATCTGGCCGGCGAGCGACGTGGTGAGCCCCGAGTTCAAGAAGGTCGACATCGTTGACGTCGACCCGCAGAGCGTCACCATCGACG
>CAZVWX010000163.1:0-4788 GCA_964631105.1 uncultured Prevotella sp.
GTAGGCAAAGAAGGTCTCGTCCTTGGTGGTGATGGTCATGTCGGAGGCCGTGATGGTGCCGCCGCCGGTGGCAATCAGTCCGCGCGAGCCGCGCGAATGGTTGGTGACGGTGAATCCGCTCACGTTGAGCACGCCCCCGCCATAGGCGAAGAACGCGTTGGCGCCCTTGGCCGTCGTCTCGATGGTGCCGCCGGTGGCGTTGATGGTTGCCGCCGTGCTGGTGGTCTTGTTTCCGGCAAAGACGACGGAATTGACGCCATAGAAGCTGGTCTCGTCGCCGGTGGTCGACGTGTCGCCGGTCTTTGTGATGGTGGCGTTGGTCATCGTGAACGTGCCGCCGGTGACTTGGACGGCATTCTCGTCGCTGCCCGTCGACGAATAGGTGGGGCTGGCGACGGTGTTGGTTCCGCTCGACTGCGAATAGCCGTTCGACGAGACGCTGCCGTAGCTGAAGCTGGACGACCCGCCGCCGGGAGTGCCGCCACCATGGTTGCCACCGCCGCCGGGCTGTGCCTGGACAGACAGCATGGCCGACAGGGCCAGCATGAAGAGTAAGGTTTTCTTTTCCATAAGCAGATGATTTTTGATTGATATATGGTTGCAGGAAAGGCGCGGCGGCTACTTGATGCTGCCGCTGCCCTCCATGGATGAATAGGTCAGCTTGTGGCCGTTGGTGACAATCGTGCCGTTGTTGACGAGCGCGTCGAGGTTGGTGTCGGCCGAAAGCGACCAGGTGACGCCCTTGCCGACGGTGACGTTGACGTGGCCGTACGGGTCCTTCCTCACCGTCCCCTCATAGGTCCGGGTGCTGTCGGTGGCAAGGATGAGGTTGCCCGTGCCGCCCCTGGTCGTCCAGCGCTTGTAGTACTCCACCTGCATCAGCACCTTGCTTGGCACGCTGACGTCGGCATCCTTCAGGGTGAGCGTGCCCGTGATGTTGGTCGGCACCTCGCAGAGCACGGCGGTGTCGTTCTTCACGGTAATCCTGGAGTCGTTGATGGTGATCTTGCCGTTGTATCCCTCGGCGTCGCCCGAGCCGCTTTGCAGAATCATCATGCCCCAGGGCTTCCCGTCGGAAGTGATGTCGGAGTTGTTGATGGTCACGGAGTTGTCGCCCTCGATGACGCACACCTCGCCCTGGCGCGAGGCGCCGGTGATGCCGGTGGCCGTGATGTCGCCGGTGGAATAGAGCACGGCGCAGTCGACGCCCGTGCAGGTGTAAGTCCCCCCGTCCACGGTCACCGTGCCGCCGCCGCGGTCGGTGGCCACCACCGAGGCATGGTCGCCCTCGGTGAGCACCGTCAGGTTCTTGGCATGGATGACGCCGCCGCCGGTGGCATGGATGCCGCGCGAGAGGTCCTTGGTGTTGTGGATGGTGACATCCGAGATGTTCAGCGTGCCGCCTTTGTAGGCAAATCCCGCGTTGGCGCCGACGGCGTCGGTGGTAATCGTCCCGCCGTTCATGTTGACGACGGAGCCCTCGCCGCTGACATACACTGCCGAGTTGGTGCCGTAGAAGCTGCTGCCGTCGGAATTGCCCGTGTCGCCGCCGGTCTTGCTGATGGTGGCGTTGGCCAGCGTCAGCGTCCCGCCCGTCACCTGCACGGCGTTCTCGTCGGCGTTCGTCGAGGTGTAGGTGTTGCCGTCAAGGGTCTTCGTGCCCTCGCTCTGCGAGTAGCCCGTCTTGCTGGCCGCGCCCACCGACTCGCGGGCACCGCCGGGGCCGCCGGGGCCGCCGGGGCCGCCATGTCCGAACCCGCCCGGAGGCGGGCCGGGAATGCTGTCATTGCCGAATCCGCCCGGAGGTGGGCCGGGAATGCTGTCGTTGCCGAACCCGCGCGGGCGACGGCCCGGACGGCCCTTGCCGAACCCGCCCGGAGGCGGCGTCGGCCGGCCGTTCTCCATCGTCGGCGGCTGTTGTGTGTTGTCGTTCTGTGCGCTGGCCCCGAGCGTGAAGCCCGCGACGACCAGTCCTAAAATCAACTTCTTCATCATTGTCTCCTTTTTTACTCTATCCGGGTACAAAGATATAGACAAAAAGGGAAAAAACTCGACAGCGCGTCCTAAATTTAGTTAAAATGGACGCGTATCATGCTTATATATAACGCCTTGAACCCACATGGACGGGGCATGTGGGGACGCGCCTTCCGCCGCTCCGTCGCAACGGCTCCGCTGTCTCGCCGACCTCCTTCCGCCGCCTCGCCGCAACGGCTCCGCCACTCCATCACAACGGCTCCGCTGTCTCGTCGACCTCCTTCCACTGCCTCGCCGCAACGGCTCCGCTGCGTTTTCGCAACGGCAGGGGCAGTGGGGACGCGCCGCGCACAAGTTGGTAGATGCATGTGGGAAAAAACGCCGTTCCGTACTTGCTGCCCATCATGGGCAGCCGACTTGCTTTGTCAACTATTCACACCTCGATTCGAAGAACGGCCTTCTTGCCATGTGTAAGCGGCCTTCTTGGCATCGAAGAAGGCCGTTCTTCGAGGCAAAGAAGGCCGTTCTTCGGACTGAAGAAGGCCCTTCTTCCGATTGACCCCCTATTTTTCTTGCATCTTTACAAAACCGTAAGCAAACCGAGGAAGAAAGTTCGCAGAACGTCACAAAAGCATGGAACAACACGACTTTTCGTCAGCATCAAGATTTCTGAAGCGGGATAGAAAATGTAAAGATACTTTCTTCGCTGCGATGCGAATCTCATGGAAGCAAAGGCTCAAATGCAGTCCCGCCCGGGCTGCATCCTGCCTTTGCGGGGAACACACCTCAGCGGACAGGCCGGAGCTGGGTGACAACACATCGTCGCCTTGGCTGTTGCGCCCATGGGCACACCCTCCCGGCACCGGCCCCCCCCGCCAGCTACAGCTGAAGGGTGTAGAGATAGACCACGGCGGCGGGAATCGCCATCAGGGCGGAGTCGAAGCGGTCGAGCATGCCGCCGTGGCCGGGCAGGATGCTGCCGCTGTCCTTCAGGCCCAGCGTGCGCTTGAAGAGGCTCTCCACCAGGTCGCCCCACGTGCCGAAGACCACCACCACCAGGCCGAGGCCGAGCCAGGCGGGGATGGAGAGCTGCGAGGGGGCGTCGGAGAGGCGCCCGCTGGCAGACAGCCATCCCACGACGGCCGCGGCCACGAGCACGAACACGGCTCCGCCGGCGCTGCCCTCCCACGTCTTGCCGGGGCTGATGCGCGGGAAGAGCTTGTGGCGGCCCAGTAGCGAGCCGCAGCAGTAGGCCCCCGAATCGTTGACCCAAAGGAAGATGAACAGGCTCAGGGGCAGGAGCATGTCGTAGGTGGGAAGGCCCGCACTGTTCGACTGGAACGCCAGCACGCTGACCAGCGCCAGCGGCGCGGCCACGAACATCTGGCCCAGCATGGTGTAGGCCCAGTCGGCCACGGGGTTCTTCTGTTTCAGATAGAGCTCCTCGATGAAGAGGTACATGATGGTGAGCACGTAGGGCACCATCACCACGAAGCCCGCCACCCACTGCACGCGCCAGGCCGCCACGGCCACCACCAGATAGACGGCGGCGACGGTGGAGATGAAGCGGTTCACGCGCACGCCGTCGACGCCGTTCACCAGGCCCGTGTATTCCCACACCGCCATGCCGGCAATGATGCAGAAGAGCAGGATCATCGCGTCGGGGCGCAGGAATCCGGCCACCATGATGGCCACGAAGAGAACGCCCGTGATGGTTCTCACAATCAGGTTTTTCTGTTTCTCGCTCATGTCTCGTTATGCTTTTCCGGCCTCGTCGGCCCCGTTCTCACTTTTCTCCTTCTGCTGGCGCTCGTGCTCCTCGATGGCCGCCTTCACCTCGGGCATCTCCTTCACGGCGGCGTCCACCCGGGGCTCCTCGTCCTTCATGATTTCCTGCGAGCGGCTCAGCCAGGGACGCTTGCCGAAGATGCGCTCCACGTCGTCGGCCATGATGACCTCCTTCTCCACCAGCAGGCGGGCCAGCTCGTTGTGCCCCTCCTTGTGGTCCATCAGGATTTGCTTGGCGCGCTCATACTGCTCGTTGATCATCTTGAGCACCTCGTCGTCGATCTTCTTCGCCGTCGTCTCCGAGTAAGGCTTCTGGAACTGGTATTCATTATTATTATAGTAGCAGATGTTGGGCAGCTCGTCGCCCATGCCCATATAGGCTATCATGCCATAGGCGCTCTTCGTGGCCCGCTCCAGGTCGTTCACGGCCCCCGATGAGATGTGGCCCGTGAAGAGCTCCTCGGCGGCGCGTCCGCCCAGGAGCGAGCACATCTCGTCGAGCATCTGCTCCTTGGTGGTGATCTGCCGCTCCTCGGGCAGGTACCACGCGGCTCCCAGCGCCTGGCCACGCGGCACGATGCTCACCTTCACCAGCGGGTCGGCGTAGCGGCAGAACCAGCTGATGGTGGCGTGGCCGGCCTCGTGCAGGGCGATGGTGCGCTTCTCCTCGGCCGTCATCACCTTGGTCTTCTTCTCCAGTCCGCCCACGATGCGGTCCACGGCGTCGAGAAAGTCCTGCCGCCCCACCATCTTGTGGTTGTGGCGTGCGGCGATGAGCGCGGCCTCGTTGCACACGTTGGCGATGTCGGCCCCCGAGAAGCCGGGCGTCTGGCGGGAGAGCAAGTCCACGTCGACGGTGTCGTCCACCTTCACCGGCCGCAGGTGTACTTGGAAAATCTCCTTGCGCTCCTGCAGGTCGGGCAGGTCGACGTGAATCTGGCGATCGAAGCGTCCGGCGCGCAGCAGGGCCGAGTCGAGCATGTCGACGCGGTTGGTGGCCGCGAGGATGATGACGCCGCTGTTGGT
>CAZVWX010000164.1:0-4773 GCA_964631105.1 uncultured Prevotella sp.
GAAGACGTTGGCATAGGGCACGCCGTAGCCGGCGCCGGCGTCGACCACCACACCGCGGATTTGTGCTGCTGCCGACAGCGCCGACAGCACCGCTGCCGCCAGCGTCCACAGGCGGCGGAACAGGATATGTTCAGAACTCTGCGACATCTTTGCCTGACTCATTGCTCTATGTTTGCTTTTCTCAACTCTTTTGTTCAATATGGGAAACTGACATGCCCATTGTAGTTTTGCAAAGGTAAGCATTTTATATCGTATAAACCACATTTATGCGGACTTAAATCTCATTTTGGACGTAAAAGAAACAATATAATGTCCAAATAGAACACGAAAAGAAATAAGTTTTTTTTCTTGTTATCTAAAAAAACAATTACCTTTGCACTCGATTATGAAGAATCTGAAGCTCACTCCAGTCCGCCCGGGCCGCACGCTGCACGATTTCATCGAGTTTCCCAAGCGGCTCTATGCCGGCAACGGGCAGTACGTGCCCGACATGGACGCCGACGTGCGCGGGCTGTTCGACCCCGAGAAGAACAAGGCGCTCGCGTTCTCGGAGCTTGAGGGGTTCGTGGCCTATGGCGACGGCAGGCCTGTGGGGCGCGTCGTGGCCATCATCAACCGCCACGCCAACGAGAGCTGGAAGGTGAGGGTGGTGCGGTTCGGCTACTTCGACTTCGTGGACGACCGCGATGTGTCGCGCGCCCTGCTCGACGCCGTGGCGCAGTGGGGCGCCAGCCGGGGCATGGACACCCTGCAAGGACCGCTCGGCCTGACCGACTACGACAAGGAGGGCATGCTCATGAGCGACTACGGGCTGATGGGAACGATGGCGACCTACTACAACTACCCCTACTATCCCATGCACATGGAGGCCTTGGGATTCACGGCGGCGGCCGACTGGATTTCCATCCGCGTGGCCGTGCCGGCGGCGATTCCCGAAAAGTATGCGCACGTGTCGAGGCTGAGCCAGGAGATGTTCGGGCTGCGCGTGCGCCCGCTGTCGAAGAAGGAGGTCAGAGACGGATATATATATAAGGTGTTCCAGCTGCTCAACGCGGCGTTTGCGCCGCTCTTCGGCTTCACGCCCTTCACCAGGGAGCAGGCCGTGGAGTTCATGGGAATGTATCTGCCCCTGCTGAGCATGGACATGATTCCCGTGGTGGAGGACGCCAAGGGCGACCTGCTGGCCATCGCCGTCACCGTGGGAAGCCTCTCCCACGCCCTGCGCCACAGCCACGGGCGGCTCTTCCCCTGGGGATGGTACCACCTGCTGCGGGCGCTGAAGTGGAAGCACGAGGACACGGTCGACCTGCTCCTCATCGCCGTAAAGCCCGACGTGCAGGGCCTGGGCCTCACGGCCATGCTCTTCGACTACCTCGTGCCGGTGTTCAACCGCCACGGATTCAGGTGGGCCGAGACGGGGCCGCAGCTCGTCGACAACACCAAGGAGCTGTCGCAATGGAAAGCCCTCAACCCCGAATACGTGAAGAAGCGCCGCTGCTGGGAGAAGAAAATAGGCCCTGGAGCGGCGGACGGCGCGGCGCACACCGCGCCAGAGACCGACAAGACAGGAAACCGAGGCTAAAGAAATGATAGGAAAAAGATGAAAAGAAGAGTAGTAATCACCGGCATGGGCATCTGGTCGTGCCTGGGCACGACACTCGATGAGGTGCGCGACGCCCTCTACCAGGGCCAGAGCGGCGTGGTCTTCTCGCAGGAGCGCAAGGATGCCGGATTCCGCTCCGCGCTCTGCACCAACGTGAAGAAGCCCGACCTGAAGCCTTACATCAAGCGCAACCAGCGACAGTTCATGCCCGAGGAGGCGCAATACGCCTACATGGCCACGCGCCAGGCCCTGGAGAACGCCCGCATGGACCAGGACTTCATCGACCGGAACGTGGTGGGCATCATCTACGGCAACGACTCCGTGGCCGAGGCCACCATGCGCGGGCTCGACAAGTTCCGCGAGTTCAAGAGCACGGCGGCCTGCGGAAGCGGGGCCATCTTCCAGTCGATGAACTCCAACATCACGATGAACCTGGCCACGCTGTTCCGCCTGCGCGGCATCAACCTCACCACGAGCGCGGCCTGTGCCAGCTCGTCGCAGGCCATCGGCCTGGGAGCCCTGCTCATCGCGCAAGGACTGCAAGACTACATCATCGCGGGCGGGGCCGAGGAGAACAACATGTTCGGCATCGCCTCGTTCGACGGCATCCAGGCCTTCTCCACCCGCGAGGAAGCCCCCGCCAAGGCCAGCCGCCCCTTCGACCGCGACCGCGACGGCCTCGTGCCGGGAGGCGGCGCGGCCACCGTCATCCTGGAGGACTACGAGCACGCCGTCAGGCGCGGGGCCCCCATCCTGGCCGAGGTCATGGGCTGGGGATTCTCGGGCAACGGCGACCACATCTCCACACCCAACGTGGAGGGGCCGCTGGCCTCGCTGGAGATGTGCATCAAGAACAGCGGCGTGACGCCGGCCGACATCGGCTACGTGAACGCCCACGCCACCTCCACCCACGCCGGCGACGGCCGCGAGGCGCTGGCCATAGCGCGCGCCTTCGGCGACTACCGCGTGCCGGTGACGTCGACGAAAAGCCAGACCGGACACGAGATGTGGATGGCGGGAGCCTCGGAGTGCATCTACTCCATGCTCATGATGAAAAACGGATTCATCGCCGGCAACATCAACTTCGAGAACCCCGACGACGAGACCGCCGCCATCAACGTCATTCCCGAGACCGTGGAGCGGCACTTCGACATGTTCCTCAGCAACTCGTTCGGCTTCGGGGGCACCAACTCCACCATCATCGTCAAGAACCTGTAAGCCCGCAAGGCCATGGGCGCGATGCCGCAGGCACGCAAAGGCCAACCAGTAACAACCCGATAAAGAAGAATGATTATGACACGCGAAGACATCGTAAAGCAGGTCAACAATGTGCTGGCCGAAGAATTCGAGACCGACGAGAGCCAGTTTGCTCCCGAGGCCAACCTGAAGGACACGCTCAGCCTCGACAGCCTGAGCCTCGTCGACCTGGTGGCCGTCATCCAATACACCTACAAGCTGAAGATTCCCATCGAGGACCTGCGCAAGATCAACACCTTCAACGACCTGTACGACTACATCGAATCGCACGTGAATGGCTGACGACATCCGCTCCCTCATCCCCCAGCGCGACCCCATCGTGATGGTCGACGCGTTGGAGCGGGCGGGCGACGAGGGCTGCGTCACGACGCTCACGGTGCGCCCGGACAACTTCTTCGCCGACGCCGACGGTCTGCTGGCCGAGGCCGGACTGGTGGAGCACATCGCGCAGTCGGCCTCGGCGCTGGCGGGACACCGTGCGTTGAAGGCCGGGGCCGCCGTCCCCCCAGTGGGCTACATCGGCGAGGTGCGCCACTTCGTGTGCGTGCGCCGCCCGGCTGTCGGCGAGCGCCTCACGACCACCATCAGCATGGGGCCGACGGTGGGCGGCGTCACCGTGGTGCAGGGCGTGACCACATCAGGCGCAGAGCGGGTGGCCGAGACCCGGATGAAGATAGCCATCAAAGACCAATAAGCCCATGTTGCTCGAACACAAATACTTTGAGGTGACCGCCTGGACGCGCGGCGACGGCACGGCCCTGGTCCGCGTCAGGCTCTTGCCCGGCTGCGATGTCTACCGCGGCCACTTCCCCGGCCACCCGGTGGCGCCGGGCGCGTGCAACATTGAGATGGTGCGCGAGTGCTTCGCCCGCGTGTGCGGCTCCGACCTCCGCATCGCCACCATCGACCGCTGCCGCTTCACGGCCGTGGCCACGCCGGCCCAGAGCCCGGAGCTCAGCGTCAGCCTGTCGTGGACGCGCGGCGCCGAGGGTTGCCGCCTCGCCGCCACCGTGGCCGGCGAGGGCACGACGTATATGGAATTCAAGGGAACTCTGAGATGACAAGCATCACAATCCGCATCTACCGCTACTTCAAGCGCCACCGTCCGGCGTTCTGGTTCACCATGATTCTCGCCTTCCTCTTCTTCGGCTTCTTCGCCTCGCGCATCCAGCTCGAAGAAGACTTGAACAAGCTCATGCCCTCGTCGAAGAATGCCGACGGCACCACGAAGCTGGCCTTCGCCGACCTGCGCATCAAGGACAAGGTGTACCTCCTCTTCGAAGGGCGGCGGGGCATGCCGCCCGACAGCATTGCCCAGGCCGCCGACGCCTTCGTCGACTCGCTCCTGGCCGACGCCAAGGCGCAGAACCCCAAGGCCCCGGTCGTCAGCGACGTGTTCTACAAGATGCCCGACGACGTGATGGACGACGCCATCGACTACATGGAGGCCCACTTCCCCGCCTACATCGACACCGCGGCGTATGCCGGCATGGACACGCTGCTCACCCCCGCCCACTTCCGCCGGCAGATGAGGCAGAACGCCGCCGACATGGAGGGCGAGTTCGGGTCGGCCTATCCCGAGCTCATCGAGATGGATCCCATGGGCATGCGCGGCGTGCTGGCCCGGCAGATGGAGCCCCTGCTGTCGGGCTCGGCGGGCAGTCTGAAGACCATCGGCGGCCACTTCTTCGTGCCCGACTCCACGGTGTGCGTGGCCTTCATCACCCCGCGCTTCTCGGCCACCGACACCGGCCAGGGCAACGAGCTCTTCGAGCTCCTCAACAGCCGCATCGACAAGTTCCGCAGCCAGCAGCCCGGCGTGGCCGTCTGCTACCACGGCACGCCGGCCAGCGGCTACTACAACTCCACCACCATCAAGCACGACCTCACCACCACGCTGCTCGGGGCCTTCG
>CAZVWX010000165.1:0-4768 GCA_964631105.1 uncultured Prevotella sp.
AGGCCCTTCTTCCAAATCATCCCGATTTTTCGCGCATGTTTACAAAACGGTAAGCGAATCTTTCTAAAAACCACTCACAATGTCACGAAAACGCGCGACAATCTGCCTTTCTGATATAACGGGATTTCGAGAGATAGGATGGAAATGTAAACATATATCACATGCAAGGGCGAAGGTGGCGCCCCGCCCCAGTCGGCGGTCGCTTCACTCCCTTGCACTGGGGCTATTCCTGGTTCGGGACGGGGCTGCATGGCCGGCGTGGTCGTGACACCATCGGGCCGGCGGGCGTCCTTGGGGGCGTGCGGACGGGTACAAGGCCAGACCATGCAGTGGGCACGTTACGGCGACCGGCGGGCACGACACAACGTCCGGCGGCGGCATGCGGCTGCGGGCGGGTGGGGGCAGTGTGGCCTCAGGGTGCTGACGGCCTGGATGGGGAATGGAGCTTGGCTTCGGGAAATAAAAAAAGCGACGACCTTCGCAGGCAACCGCTCCAAATCTTCAATAGGTATTAGTTTTCTTAAGGTAAAAAGATTGTTTTCAGGATAACGGTAGCAAAGTTACTCCTTTTTTCCGAAAGCAGCAAGAAAATGTTTGTTTTCTTTTCCAACTTTACTGTTGTGTACGCGCACAGAGTTGTAAATTTTACAATTTGTAAAGTTTTCCTGCGAAATCGTTTGCATTTCGCCGCCTTTCCATTACCTTTGCATGAAAAACCATCATACATGAAGAAGAACATCCTCCTGGCCGTGCTTTTGTGCGCTGTGGCGCTGTGCGCCGCCGCACAAGTGCGGAAGACCGTCAACCTGAGGCATAGGGAATTCTCGCGCGACAGCCTGTCGTGGCAGCCCGTCACCATTCCCCACGATTGGGCCATTGCCGGGCCTTTCGACAAGAAGTGGGACCTGCAGACCGTGGCCATCACGCAGAACGGCGAGACCAAGGCCACGGAGAAGTCGGGTCGCTCGGGCGCGCTGCCCTGGATAGGGCAGGGGTGGTATCGCACCACCGTCACCCTCACGCCCGATGAGGCCGGCGGCGGGGCCTTCAGCGAGCTCGTCTTCGACGGCGCCATGGCCGAGCCCACGGTGTATGTCAACGGGCGCAAGGCCGGCTACTGGGCCTACGGCTACAACACGTTCCGCGTGGCCTGCCCCCCGTCGCTGCTCCACGAGGGAGCCAACGAGGTGCTCGTCCACCTGCAGAACGTCGAGGAGAGCAGCCGCTGGTATCCCGGCGCCGGGCTCTACCGGCCCGTGACGCTCGTGACGGTGGCGGGGCCCTGCCACGTCGACGAGTGGAGCGTGTTCTTCAAGACCGACAGCATCGCCGGCGGCACGGCCTTCCTCACCGCCCAGGCCCGCGTCGAGGGCTCCGGCGGCAAGTCCTTGGCCGACAGCACGCTGGCCGTGGAGTTCCTGCTGATGAATCCGCGCGGCGACGTGGCCTACGCCGCCCATGCCGCCCCCGACGCCTCGGGGCTGGCGAGCGTTGACATGCAGCTGGCGGGAGCCCGCCTGTGGACCCCCGAGCAGCCCAACCGCTACCGCCTCGTGACGCGCCTCTACCGCCAGAACCGCCTGGCCGACGAGGTGAGCCAGATGGTGGGCGTGCGCACGGTGGCGGTGTCGCGCGAGCACGGCTTCCAGCTCAACGGCGTCAGCCGCCGCATCAAGGGCGTGTGCCTGCACCACGACCTGGGGCCACTGGGCGCGGCGGTGAACAAGGCGGCCCTCGTTCGCCAGGTGAGGCTGCTCAAGGACATGGGGGCCGACGCCATACGCACGGCCCACAACATGCCTTCGCAGATGCAGATGGAGGTGTACGACTCGCTCGGCATGATGGTCATGGCCGAGAGCTTCGACATGTGGATCTATGCCAAGTGCAAGAACGGCTACGCCCGCTTCTTCAACGACTGGGCCGAGAAGGACATCGCCAACCTCGTGCGCTCGCGCCGCAACCATCCCTCGCTGGTGATGTGGAGCATCGGCAACGAGATTCCCGACCAGACCATGGCGCGTGGACTGGAGTGGAGCCGCCGCCTGCAGGACCTCTGCCACCGCCTCGACCCCACGCGCCCCGTCACACAGGGGCTCGACCGCGTCGCCGGGGCCCTGAAGGCCGGCGTGGCCCAGGCCATGGACGTGCCGGGCTTCAACTACCGCGTCCACCTCTATCCCTCGGCCATCGGCCAGCTGCCGCAGGGTTTCCTCCTCGGCTCCGAGACGGCCTCCACGGTGAGCAGCCGCGGCGTCTACAAGTTCCCCGTGGTGTGGTCGGACCACAAGACCTATCCCGACGGGCAGGTCAACGGCTACGACACCCAGTGGTGCTCGTGGAGCAACCTGCCCGAGGAGGACTTCATCGCCGAGGACGACGCACCTTATTATATAGGGCAGTTCGTCTGGACGGGCTTCGACTATCTGGGCGAGCCCACCCCCTACGACGAGTACTGGCCGTCGCGGAGCAGCTACTTCGGCATGGTCGACCTGGCCGGGCTGCCCAAGGACCGCTACTACCTCTACCGCTCGCAGTGGAACCGCCAGGACCACACCCTGCACCTGCTGCCCCACTGGACGTGGCCCGGCCGCGAGGGGCAGCCCACACCCGTGTTCTGCTACACCGACTATCCCGAGGCCGAGCTCTTCGTCAACGGCAAGAGCCAGGGGCGGCGGCGCAAGGCCGCGCTACAGGGCGACGGATGCATCTACACCGGCAAGCCCGCCACGCCCGACGACGCCCGCCGGCGCGCCACGCGCTACCGCCTGATGTGGGACGACGTGGCCTATGAGCCCGGCGAGCTGAAGGTGGTGGCCTACGACGCCCAGGGACGCCAGGCCGCCACAGCCACCGTGCGCACGGCGGGCCAGGCCGCCGCCGTGAGGATGGTGGCCGACAAGTCCGTGCTCCAGGCCGGCGGCGACGACCTGGCCTACGTCACGCTCTCGCTCGTCGACAAGGACGGCGTGGAGCTGCCCCAGGCCGACGACGAGATGGTCGTGGAGGTGACCGGGGCCGCAACGCTCAGGGGCCTCTGCAACGGCGACGCCACCTCGCTCGAGCCCTTCACCGGCAACCGCATGAGGCTCTTCTCGGGCAAGCTCGTCGCCACCGTGCAGGCCGCCGGCAGCGGCGAGGCCGTCGTCAGCGTGAGGAGCATGAAGCACAAGGAAATCGGTGGAGAATTGAGGATAAAGGTGGAATAACGCGCCCGCGCCCCGCCTTTCCACCACAATTTGTACGATTTTGCCCTTCCGTCGGGGCGGGGTGACGTAACTTTGTGATGTAAATCACAAGCAAATGAAACTGACACACCTTTTCATCCTGGCCCTCCTGGCGCTGGCGGCGCCCGCCACCGCATGGGCCGAGAACTATCCCTACCGCAGCGACGTGCTCTGGGTGACCGTGCCCGACCACGACGACTGGCTCTACCAGGCCGGCCAGAAGGCCCGCGTCGAGGTGGAGTTCTACAAGTACGGCATCCCCCGCGACGCCACCGTGGCCTACGAGCTCGGCCCCGACATGCTGCCCGCCACCCGCAAGGGCGAGGTGAGGCTGCGCCACGGCCGCGCCACCATCGACCTGGGCACGATGAGCGAGCCGGGATTCCTCGACTGCCGGATGACGGCCACCGTCGACGGGAAGAAATACACCCACCACGTGAAGGTGGGATTCTCGGCCGACCGCCTCGAACCCTACACCCGCATGCCGGACGACTTCGACAGCTTCTGGCAGAAGAACCTGGATGAGAACCGCAAGCAGCCGCTCGACTACACCATGCGGAAGGTGGAGCGATACAGCGACGACGAAATCGACTGCTACCTGGTGAGGCTCCGCGTCGACCGCGAGGGACACTGCGTCTACGCCTACCTCACCCGCCCGAAGGCCCCGGGCAAGTATCCCGCCGTGCTCTGCCCCCCCGGCGCGGGCATCAAGACCATCCGCGAGCCCATGAAGCGCACCTACTACGCCCGCAACGGGTTCATCAGGATGGAGATGGAGATACACGGCCTCAACCCGGAGATGACGGAGGAGCAGTTCGCCGACATCTCGCGGGCCTTCAACACCAAGGCCAACAGCTACCTGAACTTCAACCTCGACAACCGCGACAACTACTACATGAAGCACGTCTACCTGGCCTGCTCGAAAGCCGTGGACCTGCTGGCCTCGCTGCCCGACTGGGACGGGCGCAACATGGCCGTGCAGGGCGGCAGCCAGGGCGGGGCCCTGAGCATCGTCACGGCGGCCCTCAACCCGAGGGTCACCCTCTGCGTGGCCAACCATCCCGCGCTGAGCGACATGGCGCGCTATGCCGCGGGGAAGACGGGCGGATACCCGCACTTCAACCACACGCCGGGCATGCTGACCGACGGGAAAATCAAGACCATGGCCTATTATGACGTGGTGAACTTCGCCAGGCGGCTGGCCTGCCCCGTATACATGACGTGGGGATACAACGACGTGACCTGCCCGCCCACGACGAGCTACATCGTCTGGAACGTCATCAAGAGCCCGAAGGAGTGCCTCCTCACGCCCATCAACGAGCACTGGACGAGCGACCAGACCGACTACGACCAGATGGTCTACATCAAGGACCACCTCGCCAAGTGAGCCCGGCGGGGGCTGTCCGGCGTCCCGGACAACAAAAAAGCCCCCCTGCCCGAAGGCAGAAGGGCTACCACCCCGTGGGTAGTGATGGATTCGAACCACCGAAGCTAGAAGCAGCAGATTTACAGTCTGCCCCATTTGGCCACTCTGGAAACTACCC
>CAZVWX010000166.1:0-4762 GCA_964631105.1 uncultured Prevotella sp.
AGCAGACGCTGCGGGCTGCGGGGCGCGAGATCGTGCCGTTGGATTTGCAGCTCGACCGTCGCAAGCACATGCTCATCATCTCGGGACCCAACGCCGGCGGCAAGTCGGTGTGCCTGAAGACGGTGGGCCTGTTGCAGTACATGGTGCAGTGCGGCCTGTCCATTCCCGTGGGCGGGCGGTCGAAGGTGGGCGTGTTCGACGACATCATGATTGACATCGGCGACGAGCAGTCGCTGGAGAACGACCTGAGCACCTATTCGTCGCACCTGCTGAACATGAAGAACATGATGCGGCAGGCCGGGCCGCGCACGCTCATCCTCATCGACGAGTTCGGCACGGGCACCGAGCCGCAGATTGGTGGCGCCATCGCCGAGAGCGTGCTCGAACGGTTCTGCGCCGTGGGGGCGTGGGGAGTCATCACAACACACTACCAGAACCTGAAGCACTTCGCCGACTCACACGACGGGGTGGTGAACGGAGCCATGCTCTACGACCGGCACGAGATGCGCCCGCTCTTCCAGCTGGCCATCGGAAGACCCGGAAGCTCGTTCGCCATCGAAATAGCGAGGAAGATTGGCCTGCCCGAAGAGGTGATAAGCCGCGCCTCCGACCTGGTGGGAAGCGACTACATACAAAGCGACAAATACCTGCAGGACATCGTGCGCGACAAGCGTTACTGGGAGCACAAGCGGCAGAGCATCCGCCAAAAGGAAAAGGAGCTGGAGGAGACGCTGGCCAACTATCAGAGCGGGCTTGAGGCGGTGGAGCGCCAGCGCAAGGAAATCCTGGCCAAAGCCAAGCGGGAGGCCGAGGAGCTGCTGGCCGAGAGCAACAAGAAGATAGAGAACGCCATACGCGAAATCAAGGAGAGCCAGGCCGAGCGGGAGGAGACACGCCGCATCCGCCAGGAACTGAAGGAGTTCGGACAAGATGTGGAGGGCGTCGACACCAAGGCCGCCGACGACGACATCGCCCGGAAGATTGCCCGCATCAAGGCCCGCAAGGAGCGTCACGCCAAGCGGCAGGCCGAGAAGGCGCAGAACCAGGAGCGGGCGGCCAAGGCCCTGCGCGAGGCCGGTGGCGGCGCGGCGAAGGGCGGCGCGGCCCTGGCCGTGGGCGATGCCGTGCGCATTCGCGGCACGCAGACGGCGGGTCGCCTGGAGACGGTGGACGGCAAGATGGCCACCGCGGTGTTCGGGGAGATGCGCACGAAGGTGCCCCTGTCGCGCCTAGAGCCGGCTCCCGACACGGCGGCCGGCAGCGACTGCGAGGCGACGGCAATGACCAAGAGCGAGGAACGCGCCGAGCGGTTGCAGGCCGTGAGCCTGTCGAGGGAGACGCGGCAGACCATGGACGAGCACCGCCACAACTTCCACCAGGACCTGGACATCAGGGGCATGAGGGGCGACGAGGCCCTGAACGCCGTGCAATATTTCATCGACGACGCCATCCTCGTGGGCATGCCGCGGGTGCGGATTCTCCATGGCAAGGGCAACGGCATCCTCAGGCAGCTCGTCCGCCAGTATCTTTCCACGGTGCCCAATGTGACGCACTTTGCCGACGAGCACGTGCAGTTTGGCGGTGCGGGCATCACTGTGGTGGATTTGGAATGAGGAAGAAGGGTCGGCCCGGCGCTTCCGGGCGGCC
Organism: uncultured Prevotella sp.; assembly: GCA_964631105.1. Lineage (GTDB taxonomy): Bacteria > Bacteroidota > Bacteroidia > Bacteroidales > Bacteroidaceae > Prevotella. The sequence goes on from CAZVWX010000166.1 coordinate 1,648, forward strand.
GCCGGGGCGGGGAGGGGCGATTACAGGGACACGACCTCGTCCATGGTCACGTCGGAAGCGTCGACGGGCACCAACCCGACGAGCTGGAAGTTGAAGCAGACACCTATCTTGTAGGCTTGCGGGATGCGCCCGAGAAACCGGTCGTAGTAGCCGCGTCCGCGTCCCAGGCGGTGGCCCGCGCGGTCGAAGGCCATGCCGGGGACGATGGCGACATCGACAAGTTGCAGTTGGGTGAAGGCTTCGCCCTCGGGTTCCCGGATGTGGAAAGCCCCCGTGCGCATGGCATCCGGCCCTGCGTAGGGGCGTGCCTCCAAGTGTTGGCCGTCGAGCACCACCGGCAGGAGCACGGTCTTTCCCTCGCTGGCCAGGGCTTCGATGAGGCGGTGCGTGTCCACCTCGTCGGGCAGGGCATCGTAGAGCAGAAGCACCCGCGCCGCCTTCACCCGCGGATGGCGGACCAGGGCCTCTTGGATGCGGGCCGAGGCTTCGGCCCGCTCCTCGTCGGCGAAGGCAAGTTTCCTCGCCCGGATTTCCTTTCTCAGTTCGTTTTTCCCCGCAGCTGTCATGCTCTGAAGATGTGCGGGCGGGCTCTGAGCAGGCTCAGCTTGCCCCCCTTCCCGGTGCTGGCCTTCACCGGCTTTTGGGGAAAGGCGGCGTGGTTCTTGAACACCTTCAAGGCCATCTCCACGTCGGGGTCGTCCTGGTTGACGTATTGGTTCCATGCCTGCTCGTCGAGCATGTTGTAGATGATGCGGCTGTTGATGTAGCGTTCGAGCAGGTGATGGCTCTTCTGGATCATCAGGTTGCGGCGGCGCAGGCCGTTCTTCTCGGCATAGTCGACGAATTGTCCCACGGTGTTCTGCCTCACCAGGTAGCTGCTCAGCTCCGTCATCTCTTTGTATTCGTTCAGCTTGGGCCGGTTGTTGTCGGTGTAGGTGAAGGCGAACTGCAGAATGAGGCCGTTCATGCTGGCCTGCTTCAGGTAGCTGGTCATGCCCGTGGTGTCCTCGGGCACGAAGATGTCGGGCGTGATGCCGCCCCCGCCGTACACCGTCCGTCCGATGGAGGTGTGGTAGGCGGGTCCCACGTGCTTGATGCTGTCTTGCGAGAAGAACTCGCCGTGCTGGTATCGGTTCACCAAGTCCATTTGATAGTCCTCGTCGTCGCCCAGGGTGTAAGGCTTCTGGATGCACCGTCCCGACGGCGTGTAGTAGCGTGCTATGGTAAGCCTTATCAAGCTCCCGTCGCTGAATTCGATTTGCTGTTGCACCAGTCCCTTGCCGAACGAGCGCCGCCCGATGATGGTGGCGCGGTCGTTGTCCTGCATGGCGCCGGCGAAGATTTCCGACGACGATGCCGAAGCCTCGTTGATGAGCACCACGAGGGGAATCTTCTGGTAGGCTCCCTTGCCGTTGCTGTAGTGGTTGGTGCGTGGCGACTTGCGCCCCTGCGTGTAGACGATGAGCCGCTTCTCGGGCAGGAACTCGTTGGCGATTTGCACCGCGCTTTGCAGGTAGCCGCCCGTGTTGTCGCGCAGGTCGACGACCAGGTTCTTGAATCCCTCGGCCGAGAGCTGCGCCAGGGCGATGAGCATTTCCTGGTAGGTGGTCTCTCCGAAGTTCTTGATGCGGATGTAGCCGGTGTCGTCGTCGAGCATGTAGGCGGCCCCGATGCTCTTCTGTGGTATCTCGCCGCGCGTGATGGTGAAGTATCTCACCTTGTTGCTTCCATATCTGAGCACGCCCACCTTCACCTTCGTGTCCTTGGGGCCTTTCAGCCGGTGGGTGGCTTCCTCGCTCGTGACCTGCTTGCCCACGAAGGGCTTGCCGTCGACGCTTACAATCTTGTCGCCCGCCAGCACGCCCGCCCGCTCGGCCGGGCCATTTTTGATGACGTTCTGCACGTGGATGGTGTCCTGGCGGATAGTGAACTCGATGCCCACACCGAAGAACGAGCCCTTCAGGTCGTCTTGTGCCGTCTGTGCGTCCTTGGCGCTGATGTACACCGAGTGGGGGTCCAGCTCGGCCAGAATCTTGGGAATGGCCCCGTCGACCAGGGAGTCGATGTTCACGTTGTCGACATACTGGTCCTCGATAATCCGGAGCAAGTTGTTGAGCCGGTTGCTGCCCGAGCTCACGATGTTGAGCCTGTTGCCGGCGAAGTGGTTGGTGAAGAACGAGCCGGTCAGGATGCCGATGACCACGCAGATGGCCATCAGCAATGGGGTGAACCTTTTTTTCTTATTCTTGTCCATAATTGTCTATATCCATGTAAACGACTTCTATGCCGGCACGCCGGAGCAGGCGGAGCCCGTCGTCGAGGCGGTATTTCTCGCCGTAGACCACGCGCTTGATGCCGGCCTGGATGATGAGCTTGGCGCACTCTATGCAGGGCGACGCCGTGACATAGAGGGTGCTTCCGTCGCTGTTGTTGCTGCTGCGCGCCAGTTTGGTGATGGCGTTGGCCTCGGCGTGGAGCACGTAGGACTTGGTGAGGCCGTTGTCGTCCTCGCACACGTTCTCGAATCCGCTTGGCGTTCCGTTGTATCCGTCCGAGATGATCATCTTGTCTTTCACCACCAGGGCGCCCACCTTGCGCCGCCGGCAGTAGGAGTTCTCGGCCCAGATGTGGGCCATGCGCAGGTATCGGCTGTCCAGTTTCGCCTGCTTCTCCAGCTTGTCTTGTTTCTCTTCTCCTTCCATCATGCGTTCTGTTTTTGGGGTTGCTGGTTTCTCTTGATGCCGTTGCGCTCGAGCAGGGCGTCGATGGTGGGCTTGCGCCCGCGGAACCTCACATAGAGCGTCATGGGATGCTCGGTGCCGCCCCGGCTGAGGATGTTGTCGCGGAAGCTCTGCGCCGTCGCCCGGTCGAAGATGCCGTTCTCCTTGAACTTTGCGAAGGCGTCGGCATCGAGCACCTCGGCCCATTTGTAGCTGTAGTATCCCGCCGCGTAGCCGCCCGCCATGATGTGGCTGAACTGCACCGTCATGCACGTTTGCGGCAGCTGGGGCATGACGATGGCCTTGGCCCAGGCCTTCTTCTCGAAGGGGATGATGTCCTCACGGAAGGGAGTCTTCAGCGTGTAGTAGGCCATGTCGAGCAGTCCGAAGCTCAC
>CAZVWX010000167.1:0-4757 GCA_964631105.1 uncultured Prevotella sp.
GCAGAGCCGCCTGTGCATGGTGATGCTCCACAAGGCGCACATCGGCGAGATACAGTCGAGCATCTGGCCCGACGACATGCGCCAGCGGTGCAAGGCGGCGGGCATGCCGCTCATCTGATGTGACGAGCCGCAAGGCTGAGGGAGCCGACGGCCATGGTCTGCGCAGACAGACTATGGCCGCCGGCTCCCGTTTTTTAGCGGCTCTCCTCTTCCAGGGTGAACCAGCCGTCGGCGTCCCAGCGGAGGCGGCGCTGCACCAGGACGCTCGCGCCCTTGAGCGGGACGGAATAGCCGTGGCAGATGAAGATGTCGTCGGCGCCGAAGGTGTAGACGGCGCAGTGGCCCATCGCCTCGAACTGCCGCTTGTCGCCCTGGGCCACGAGCGTGCCGCCCCCGTCGGCCATGTCGCGCCCCTCGCGGTCGAGGTAGGGGCCGGTGATTTGGCGGCTGCGGCCCGCCACGACGCGGTAGTTGCTCTTCTCGCCCCGGCAGCAGTAGTCCCAGCTGGCGAGCAGATAGTACCATCCGCCGTGGCGGAAGATGAAGGGCGCCTCGATGGCGTTCACCCCCGCATAGCGCGACGTGGGGTTCTGCAGTCCCTCGGGGGCGTTGTGGTGGTAGCGGCGGGCGATGGTGGTGCGGCCGAAGGTGGTGTCGGCCACGAGGCGCTCGTCGCTGCCCCGCATCCACGGGGCATACTGGCCAAGGTCCTCGGCCACGGTGGTGAGGCGCATGAGCTGTATGCCGTCCCAGAAGCTGCCGAAGGCCATCCACACGCGGTCGTCGTCGTCGACCACGAGGCACGGGTCGATGGCGTTGAACGCATCGTCCTCATGGCTGGCCACGAGGCACCCCATGTCGTCCCAGTGGAAGGCGGCGAGCGAGGCGCAGCGCGCCAGGCCGATGGCCGACGTGTTCTTGCCGAAGGTGGAGCAGCTGTAGGCCATCCACCAGTGCCCGTGCCAGTGCAGCACGTCTGGGGCCCAGACGTGGGAGCGGAAGCCCGGCACGCTGTCGCGCGTCCAGGCGGGAATGTCGGCCAGGGCCCCGCCGCGGCGCAGCGTCCACCGGCGTCGGTCGGTCGAGGTCATCACCTGGATGTGGTTTCCCGTGGAGAAGAGGTAGTAGGTGCCGCCCTCACGCGCCATCACGGGGTCGTGCACCATGGGCGTGTCGGTGGTGAGCGGCGGCAGGGGGCGGCGGTCCTGCGCCCGGAGGCCGGTGGCGGCCAGGAGGAGCGCGGCGGCGATGAGGGTTGTTGCTTTCATGTGGGTGTGAGACGGTTGTTGTTGACTAATAGAGCAGCGCCAGTCCGGCCACGCCGGCATAGCAAATCATGTGGATGGGATTGATTTTCAAGTATCTTGTTCCGACAAACGAGGCCACGAAGAGCCCCACGCAAATCCAGAAGCGCCACGGGTCGGAGGGCGTGTAGAAGTTCTCCGAGTTCATCAGCAGCAGCGTGGCCGCGGCCAGCAGTCCCACCACGGCGGGGCGCAGGCCGGTGAAGATGCTTTGCACCACGGGTGTGTGCATGTACTTCATGAACATCTTGCTGATGACAATCATCAGGATGAGCGACGGCAGGACGAGGGCGAAGGTGGCCGTGGCCGAGCCGAGCATGGCCGCCAGCATGCCGTGGCCGGCGTTGTGCACCGCCGTGTAGCCGCAGTAGGTGGCCGAGTTGATGCCGATGGGGCCGGGCGTCATCTGCGAGATGGCGATGACGTTGGTGAACTCGCTCATCGTCATCCAGTGGAAGCGGGTGACCACCTGCCCCTGTATGAGCGAGATCATGGCGTAGCCTCCGCCGAATCCGAAGAGGCCAATCTCGAAGAACGTGATGAAAAGTCGCAGGAAAAGCATGGCGTTGTCTTGTTACTTTCTATGGCCGCGCGGGGCCTACTCGGACGGCTTGATGTACTTGCCGTAGACGAAGCCGCCCACTCCGGCCGCGATGATGATCCAGATGGGGTTGACGCCGATGAGCCAGATGAGCAGTGCGCCGCCCACGGGAATCCAGCAGTTGGCCAGGGTGATGTGGGCGCTCTTGGCCAGGCTGAAGGTGGGTGCGGCGATGAGGGCCACCACGGCGGGGCGTATGCCGGCGAAGATGGCCTGCACGACGCGGTTGTCCTGCAGGGTGTGGAAGAACATGGCGATGGCCAGGATGATGAGGAACGAGGGCAGGGCGGTGCCCAGGGCGGCGCACACGCCGCCCCGCGCCTGCCTCAGCTTGTAGCCGATGAAGATGCTGATGTTGATGGCGAACACCCCCGGGCAGCTCTGTGCGATGGCGATGAGGTCGAGGAACTGCTCCTTGCCAATCCACTTGTAGCGGTCCACCACCTCCGCCTCGATGAGTGGAATCATGGCATAGCCCCCCCCGAAGGTGACCATGCCAATCTTGAAGAACGTCTTGAACATCGTCCAGTACATATCCGCAGGCTTTTCAGTGAATCACTTCGCGTGCCGCTCTATCCACTTGCGGGCGTTGACGAAGGCCTCTATCCAGGGCGTCACCTCGTCGGCGCGGTGCTCCTCGGGGTACCATCCGCACTGCCAGGGGAAGATGGCGCGCTCGGGATGCGGCATCATGGCCAGGTGGCGGCCGTCGTCGGAGCAGATGGCGGCCACGTTGTAGTCGCTGCCGTTGGGGTTGCCGGGATATTCGGCGTAGTTGTACTTCGCCACCACGTTGTAGTGGTCCTCTGGCTCGGGCAGGTAGAAGCGACCCTCGCCGTGGGCCACCCAGATGCCGAGCTTGCTGCCGCCGAGCGAGCCGAGCATGACGCTCTCGTTGCGCGGGATGGCGAGCGAGAGGAAGGCGCTCTCGAACTTGTGCGAGTTGTTGGGGCGCATGTGGGTGTGGTGCTCGTGCGAGGGGTTGATGAGGTTGAGCTCCACCATGAGCTGGCAGCCGTTGCAGATGCCGAGCGAGAGGGTGTCGGGGCGGGCGTAGAACCGTTCCAGGGCCTCCTTGGCCTTGGGATTGTAGAGGAAGGCCCCGGCCCAGCCCTTGGCCGAGCCGAGCACGTCGGAGTTGGAGAATCCGCCGCAGAAGACGATGAAGTTCACCTCGTCGAGGGTCTCGCGCCCGCTCACCAGGTCGGTCATCGTGACGTCCTTCACGTCGAATCCGGCCAGATACATCGTGTAGGCCATCTCGCGCTCGCCGTTGGTGCCCTTCTCGCGGATGATGGCGGCCTTCACGCCGCTGGGCTTGCGCCGCCCGGGGCTGATGGCGTAGTGGGCGAAGGAGCCCTTGAAGCCGCTGGCGAAGCGCATCTCCACGGGCTGCTTCTTGTAGTTGGTGAGCCGCTTGCGGGCCATGCCGCCCAGGCTCTGCCTGCGGTCGAGCAGGTAGGAGGTCTTCATCCACTTCTCGCGCAGGGCGTCGATGTCCAGCACGTGCGTGTCGTCGCCGTTCACCACGGTGAGCGTGCGGTCGGCGGGCGTGGGGTAGCCCAGCTTGGCGTAGCCCACGCCGGCGGCCTCGAAGAGCCTCTTCAGCTCGTGCTTGTGCTCGTCGCTCACCTGTATCACCACGCCGGGGTTCTCGGCGAAGAGCGCCTTCACCAGGTCGTCGCTCTGCAGGTCGTGCAGGTTGACGTGCAGGCCGCCGCGCGTGTTGGCGAAGGTCATCTCCAGGAGCGTGGTGACGAGCCCCCCGGCCGAGATGTCGTGGCCGGCCATCACCCATCCGCGCCTGATGAGGTCCTGCACCAGGTTGAAGCAGTCGACGAAGTATTCGGGCCGCCTCACCGTGGGCACGTCGCCGCCCACCTTGCCCAGGCTCTGGGCGAAGGCCGAGCCGCCGAGGCGCTGGGCGTCGAAGCTGAAGTCGATGTGGTAGACCGACGAGTTCTTGTCGTTCACCAGCACGGGCGAGACGGTCTTCCTCACGTCGCTCACCTCGCCTCCGGTGCTCACGATGACCGTTCCCGGCGAGATGACTTTCCCGCCGCCGGGGTATTGCTGCGTCAGCGAGAGCGAGTCCTTGCCCGTGGGCACGTTCACGTGGATGGCGCAGCAGAAGTCGCTCAGGGCCTGCACGGCCTCGTAGAGGCGTGCGTCCTCGCCCTTCTGGCTCCGGCAGGGCCACATCCAGTTGGCCGAGAGGCTCACGTAGTCGAGCGGGCGGCCGGCCGGCTCGCCCTCGCGCCCCAGGGGCGCCCACACCACGTTGGTGAGCGCCTCGGCCACCGAGAGCACGCTGCCCGCCTTCGGGTCGGCCAGTCCGGCCTGGGGCGCGTGGCCCATGGCCGTGGCGATGCCGGCGCGTCCGCGGTAGTCCAGGGCCACCACGCCGCAGTCGCTCAGGGGCAGCTGCAGCGGACCCTGGCACTGCTGGCGCGCCACCTTGCCCGTCACCGAGCGGTCCACCTTGTTGGTGAGCCAGTCCTTGCAGGCCACGGCCTCGAGCTGCAGCACGCGGGCCACGTATTCGTCGAGGCGGTCCTGCGTGTAGGTGGGGTCGGCGTAGTGGCGGGCCACGGTCTCGTCGCGCATCACCGTCTTGGGCGTGTGGCCGAACATCTGGGCCACGTCGAGGTCGAAGGGCTTCTTGCCGTCGCCCTGGACGAAGGAGAAGTGGGCGTCGCCGGTGGTCTCGCCCACCACGTACATCGGGGCCCGCTCGCGGTCGGCGATGCGCTGCACGTGGGAGAGCCACTTCTCGTCGATGAGGAGCCCCATGCGCTCCTGGCTCTCGTTGGCGATGATTTCCTTGGCCGAGAGCGTCTTGTCGCCGATGG
>CAZVWX010000168.1:0-4723 GCA_964631105.1 uncultured Prevotella sp.
AGGCCACGCTCTTCGAGCTCGACGAGCGGGCGGTGTCACGCCGTCGTTCCACGACACGGTCTTCAGCTCGGCGGGGTAGAAGGCGTCGTCGTACTGGTTGAAGACGCTCATGTAGACGCTTCCGCGCCAGTTCAGCTGGGTGTGCTCGTCGTCCATGCCCAGCAGGTGGTAGTTCAGAACGAGCTCGGGCGCGAGGTCATAGGTGCGGCGCGTCTTCTTGGCGAGGTGTGCGCTGGCCACGGGGTTCACCAGGTCCTTCTGGTTCTTGTCGAACACCGAGCTGGCCGACTGCAGCATCTCGTAGTAGCGGTCGGTGTCGACGCCGTTGGCGTCCTCCTCATAGATGGACATGTTCGGCATCTTGCGCATGGCGATGTCGAGCAGGTTGTCGCTGTTCTGATAGTTCTTGGTGTAGGTGAGCGAGAAGTTGGTCGACACGCGGATGCGCTCGCTGACATAGTAGTCGAGGGCCACACGCGTGGAGAATCGGTTCAGCTTCTGCTCAATCATCGTACCCGTCTCATGGTCGAAGCCGCCGCCGATGCGGAACGAGGCCTTCTCGCCGCCACCCGATACCGAGAGGTAGTGGTTCTGGCGGAGTCCCCATTGTGTCACGGCGTCGCGCCAGTCGGTGTTGTCGTTGTAGTTGTTGTATTCGGCGAAAGTCGGGTCATAGTTGATTTCCGAGATGGCCTGGCTGCTGTTGTCGTTCTGCGTGGGGTTGAAGTAGCTCTCCTTGAGCATCATGGTGTAGTCGTCGCCGCTGAGCAGCTTGTAGCCCTTGGGCTGGTGCGTGGCGGTGAGCTTCACCGAGTATGACACGCGGGGCTTTCCCCTGTTACCGCGCTTGGTGGTGATTTCGATGACGCCGCTACCACCCTGGCTGCCGTAGACGGCCGTTGCGGCGGCGTCCTTCAGCACGTTGATGCCGGCGATGTCCTCCGGGTTGATGTTCAGCAGTTCGGCGAACTTCTCGTCGTTGGCTCCGGCCAGGTCGAAGTTCGACATGTCGACGCTGCGGATGTTTCCGTCGACGACAATCAGCGGGTTGGAGTCGGTGAGCGTCGAGAGCGACGACGAGCCACGCAGCCTGAGCGTGGAGCCGGCGCCGAGGTCACCCGAGTTGCCGATGATGTCCAGTCCGGCGATGCGTCCCTGCAGGGCCTCGTCGACGGAGGTGATGCCGAGCCCCTCAAGCGACTTCATGTCGAGTTTCTGCGAGGCATATGAGATTTCCCTCTCGGGCACGGCCAGGTTGTTTCCGTCGCTGCGGCGGCGTGCCGTCACCGTGACTTCCTTCAGCTGTGTGGCCGAGACGAGCGTGATGGTATAGGTGGTCTTGTCGATGGGCATGGTCTGCGTCTTCAGTCCCACGTAAGAGAACCTGATCTTGTTGTGCGTGCTCTTCACGGGCATGTTGAAGTTTCCGTTCATGTCGGTGATGGCCGAGTTGATGATACGTCCCGAGCCGTCGATTTCGACGACCGTGGCGCCGACGAGCGTGCCCAGGTCGTCAGACACGGTGCCGTGCACCGAGGTGATCTGCGCCCTCACGACGGCGCAGAGCAGCAAGGCCGCGATGAGCAGCAGGCCGCGGCGCGGGCAGGCGCGCTTCAGCATCCGCCAGGCAGGCGATTGATGATATTGTTGTTCCATAGCTTATCTTTTTCTGTGTGAATATTTCTTGGCTGCCGACTTCCACGGCGTGAGCTGTGTGGAGCTGTAGAAGAGGGGGCCGTCGATGAGGTGCACCACGGCGTCGGCGGTGGCATAGATGGACTTGTAGTCGCCCGAGGTGGAGAGCCAGTACTCGCGGCAGATGTTGTTGTAGAGTCCGTTGTCCTTCACCACGTTGCGGGTGTTGCCCACGCGGTCGGTGATGGTCAGTGTGGTCTTGTCGGCATGCACGTCGAGGGGATAGTAGCGGTTGGTGCTCTCGTTGAGCATCATCGACTCATAGTTGTTGTCGGTGATGGGGTTGCCGCTGTCGTCGGTCTCGGGAGCCATGTCGATGGCCACCGAGTTGTCCTGGATGTGGTAGCGCACGAAGTCGAGTATGCGGTTCTTCACCAGCACGGCCTCGTCGCTCTCGTTGCCGCTGTTGGCGTTCACCAGCGCGTCATAGTCGTCCCAGGTGGGCAGCACGCCCTGCTGCTCCAGCTGCAGGATGGACGCGTTGCTGGGCACGTAGACGGTGTAGTTGTAGTTGGCGAAGAGGCTGATGTTGGCGTTGGTGGTCGGGCTCAAGCAGTTGTAGTTGTTGTTCTGCAGGCGCTGGGTGCTCAGCAGGATGCGGTCGGCCGATGGCAGCAGGTCGCTTCCGGAGAGGAGCTTCAGGAACTCCGAGTACTCCTCGTGCTCGGTGAGGGTCTGGTAGACCGACTTCGACGCGGGCTCCGGCATGTTGGTGTCGATGACGTACGACTTTCCGTTGCCCGTCTGCGACATGTCGTAGATTTCCGTCACGTGCGAGGGGTTGTTGTGCTCCAGCTGCCAGCCCGCCGAGACGGTCATGTTGCTCTGTCCGGCATTGGCCACGCGCACGAGCGAGCCCTGCTTGGTCTTGTAGTACTCGTAGCCGCTCTCCACGTCGCCGACGATGATGAGCTGGTTGATGAGGTCGTTCATGCGGTTCTGGATGTAGCTCGACGCCACCGACGATGCCATGCGGGGCCCGCGGGTCACGGTGCCGTCGTCGGCGATGGTGCAGGCGTAGCGCTGTGCCGAGAGGGCCATCGTGGTGGAGTCGTATCTCACCTCGAAGAGCGTCTTCTGGTTGTCGCCGTAGCCGCACGGGTCGATGAAGGTGAGCAGGGCGTTGTTGGTCGGCAGGAGCAGGCTGTAGTAGGAGTCCATGGAGTTCAGGTAGGGCAGGAAGTCATACTCGTCGATGCCCTCGTAGATGGCGCTCATCACGTCCTGGTGGATCAGAGCGGGGAACGACACGCTGCTGTACTCCATCGGCGTGAAGACGCGGTTGGTGAGGTATACCACGCCGTTGCAGCCCAGGAAGGCGCTGTCGACGTCGGCCGTGGTCACGCCCATCGACACCTTGGCGTCGTTCATGATGTTGGCGAAGTTGGACGGTATGGCACTGGTGAACGTGCCGAGCATGTTCACGTTGATGAGCCGCGAGAGCACCAGGTCGGGCACTTTGTCCCACGAGCCGTACATGTCCTGCAGGGCCTTGCCGTCGCGGTTCCACCACTCGTTCAGCGCCTCGTTGGTGGGCACGAGCATGGCGCCCGCGTCGTAGTGCAGGTCGTAGTCGCTCGTGTTGTCATACATATACTGGTTCCATCCCGGGTCGAAGGACAGCGTGGCGGGCACGTTGCCCGGCAGGGGGTTGCCGGCGGTGGCGGGATAGGTGTTGGTGTAGTTGCCGTCCAGTCCGCTGCTGGCGAAGTAGCGCAGGGTGAACACCGAGTCGACGTTGGAGCCGGTGAGGCGGTTGTACTCGCTCGTCTTGTACTGGTCATAGTAGGGGGCCGAGAATCGGTCGATGAGGTTGGCCCACATCGACGTGTTGGCGTGCTGGTGCACGATTTGCGCCATGTTCTGGAAGGGCTCAATCACGCCGTCCATCTTGTGGATGTAGCCGTTCTTGCACGTGATGTCGCGCTCCACCACCTTGTGCCCGCCGATGTAGGCGTCGCTGGTGGATGTGGCAATGCCGTTGCTGAGCAGCGTGATGTCCTCGTCGGTGAAGTTCTGTTCCTGCATGAACGCCGGCAGGAAGTGTATCATCGGTGCCGAGAGGTTCGACGTGACGTTCCTCGACATCATCTGGCCGTCGCGGAAGAGCACCAAGTCCTTCTGGTTCTTCACGTACCACTGCCATGCGGGCATGTTGGGGTTCATGTCCTGCCAGTGCATCACGGCTACGGAGTCGAAGACGCTCGACGCCGTGGTGCGCCTCATGGCGCGTCCGGTGAGCGGCGGGTTGCCCGAGACGTTCGACATCAGCTCGATGAGGTAGGCGTTGTTGATGACGGCACTGTTCAGCAGGAGCTTCTTCTGCGCCGTGCTCAGCTGTTCGTAGGAGCGCACCCCCCAGGTGTTGGTGCGGAACCACTCGGCAAAGGTGTCGTCGTCGGCCGCGAAGAGGGTCTGGCTTCCCGTCTGGCTCATCTGCTCCCGGAGTCCCAGGTCGTCGATGAGGCGCAGCTCGGTGGTGTAGTTGCCCTGGTTGGCCAGCTCTTCGTAGATGGAGTTCCCCAGCCACGACGGCTGTCCGGTGAGGACGTCGTCCGAGCACGACTGCATGGCCATGGCTCCGGCGGCGAGGCACAGGACGAGACCGGCCTTGACGGGAAATCTTTTCTTTTGTTTGCTGTTCATGTTAGGTTATTTGATGATTATTTTCAGGTTCGGTGATTGTTCTCACATTTCTTCATGACGGGGGCTTTTCACAAAGCCCCGTGGCGGTGTCAGCGCAGCACCTTCCGGCCCCGCCTCACATAGACGCCCTTCTTCTTCGGGGCCTGCGTGCCCACGGGCTGCCCCGAGAGCGTGTACCAGCGACCGGCGGCCTCCACCCCCGCTCCTGCCACGCCCTTGATGGCTGTGGCGGTGCTGCCCAGGAAGCGCAGCGTGAAGTTGTCGAAGCAACACCAGTTGGCATAGGGCTCCGCCCCATCCTTTCTGATGCCGATGGTCAGGTCGCCGTCCTCGGCCAGCGTCACGCGCAGGGTGTTGGTGTAGAGCTTGTTGGTGTTGAAGG
>CAZVWX010000169.1:0-4714 GCA_964631105.1 uncultured Prevotella sp.
ACCGGGAAGTAAATCACCCAGAACAGGGTGTAGAATTTGGCAATGCCTCTCATCTGCTTGTCAATGTGGTAAATGCATTTTTTTATTCAGTTTTCGTAAGGGGAAAACTTTCCTATACATCATAAGTCTCAAAGGGAATACCGCCTATCATCGCTCCGGTGTGGGCGAAGCCTGAATAATTGTAAACCTCCGGGGCGTCAATGCGGTATACTTTTTTTGCTCTTGAAATCATATACAAATCGGTGAAGGCGTTCATGACGGCCTCCCGCTTATCTGAAAAAGAAATGTGGGCGATTGCATTACCCCCCCCGTAAGGGTATGGACGGGAATGTCGTCCAGTGACTGGAGAAAGCGCTTGCTGTCCGAGAACACCAGAATTTCGCTGTCTCCGTTCATCCGCTTGATGTCCATGATGCCTTTCTTGCACCGGCCAATCAGCTCGCGCTTTTGCTCCTCGCTTTGAAGGGGGTTGTCATAGCATGTCGCCTTCTCGAAATTGTCCAGGGCATTGACAAAGCGGATGTGTACGGCAATATAGGTTTTGGGCTTGAAGGGGCAGGCATCCAGCCTCTCCTGCAGTTTCTCTCCCGGCTTGAACAATTCGGAATACAGGTCGTACCAAGAATAGCCCGTGTCCGGATAAACCTCTGGCTGCCAGTTGCCGGCATAGTTGTAGCAGTGATATTCCCTGTCCGGCTTCAGGCAGACTTTCTTCCAGGAATCTTCCGTGAGGATTTTCCGTTCGCTGAAGAAGGATGTATGCCCAATCGAATAATGCAAGTCGCCGTAGTCGGCCACCCAATTCACCTTGTTCGGCACGAGATAGTCTTCCAAGGCAAAGGGATATTTGAAGACGATGCGGAATTGGCATCCAAACCTCTTTGCAAAATTGTAGCAGGTGACCAGGGGCTTCAGCCTGTCCGAGAGTCCCGGATGTTCCGTATAGGGAGAAAAAACAAAGAAGAACATGCCGGGATTGTACTTTCCCAAAGGCCTCATCCTGACGTAAAAGGGAAGGTTCACCTTCGCGTCCTTCATCCTCATCATCGTCTTTGTGCCAAGGATTTTGTAGAGAGCAGATTTCATCTGTGCGTACATAAGATTATAGCTTTTATTCAATTCCGCGTTTTCCTTTTCCTTGCGGCCTTCCATTCCACCAGCTTGACGACCATCCTCTCCGGCAGGAAGCGTTTCAGCCAGGCCTTCAGGGGCGACTCGGGATGTGCCCACGTGCCGGCGTAGTGGTGTATGGTGCGCGTCTTGGGCGTGACGTGCAGCCGCCCTGTGGTGACGTTGACGGGGCAGAAGTATTCCGACGGGTAGACGCTTACGCCCGCCACCTGCTGTATGCCCGGCCTGTTCTGCAGGCCGTGCCTCAGCAGCAGCTCCGTCGTGATGTGCACCACGGTGATTTGGTTGCGCGTGTTGTCCTCGTAGACGAAGTGCCGCCCCTCGTAGCAGCCGAGCAGTTCCTTCATGAGGCCGAGGCCGGGGTTCACCCCCAGGCCGAGGCCGGGGGCGACCGCCGTTCCGGCGGCATCGTCGCTTTCAGCTCCCATGCCGCCGGAACGGCGGTCGCCCGGCAAAGGCTTGGGGTCGGTCTCGAAGCCCATGAACGGGCCTTGCGCGATGATGTCGTCCAGGGGCCGGATGACCTCCACGTCGGTGTCGAAGTAGATTCCCCCGTAGCGGTAGAGAATCCAGAAGCGGGCGTAGTCGGAGACGAAGGCGTATTTCTTCAGTGCGTATGCCTCCGCCGTGTAGGGGATGATGTTCACGTCGAAGTTGTCCTCGTTCCATTCCCTGATTTCGTAGCCGGGCAGGAACTTCCGCCACGAGGCGATGCATTTCCGTGCCGCCTCGGGCAGCGGGTTGCGCCCGAACCAGCAGTAGTGTATGACATGGGGAATCTCACCGGCTGCCGAAGGGTATCTGGAGCCATCGGTATTTGTTTCGCGCCCAAGTCCGGTGGCTGATGTGGAGAAGGACAGCGAGCAGGCGTTTCGGGACGCGGCCTTTGGTGATACCCCCCCCATTTCCTGCCAGCTGCCCATGTAGTTGTGGGCGCAGAAAGTCCGGGCGGTCGGATGCACCTCCACCTCGTCGCGCCCGTTGAAGTAGTCGGCTGCGAAGACGTACATCTCCTTGTTATGGATGTCGGCGGACTGGAGGTCGAACCCTTCCGCTTCGTCGACCTTGAGGAACCGGTAGCCCTTCCCCGTGAGCACGTCGTGGAAGCGGCAGGGCAGGGTGAGCATGTCCATCGTGCCGTCGGGCTGCCGGAACGGCCTGCCCTCATAGGTGTCGAGGATGTCCTTCACCCACGGACACCCCTTCTCCGCCCCGATGACCGCGGCCTCGAAGGCCCCGATTTGGTCGCAGCCGATGAAGTAGGGCAGGTGCAGGAGCGGATTGAACGACTTGTACACCAGCACGTCGGAGTCGAGATAGATGCCGCCGTAGTTGTAGAGTGCGTACAGGCGGATGTAGTCGGCGGCGAAGGCGTATTTCTTTGCCTCGAAGGCCTGGCGGGTCCACAGTGTCGAGCTCACGTCGAACCGTCTGGTGTCCCACAGCCAGACCTCGTAGTCGGGCAGATGCACCTTCCATGTGTCGAGGCATTTTTGTATCTCCGGGGGATAGGGGTCCCCGCTGAGCCAGCATAGGTGTATGATTTTCGGTATCATGAGGTGAAAAGGTTTTCTAGTTTGGTTTTCAGTTTTCCCCGTCCGTCGCAGTGTCGTCGCCACATTTTCGCCGCGTTGTCGCCACTGCAGGGGCCGTGCCTTGTGCCGGCCCGCACGCCACGTGAGGGGCGTTCCACCGCCCGATGATGTCACGAATGTACGATGCCTGTCACAGATGTCCCTTGCGGAACCGACGGCATCTGTTCCATCCGCCGGTGCAAAGTTCGGACGTTCAAAACGCCGTTCCGGCGTTGCGGGCCGGCACAAGGCGCGACCCCTGCCGTGGACAATCGCCGCGCACGGGTGGGTGTGATGTGGACAATCGCCGCGCAATGGGTTGGCGAGATGTGGGCAATCGCCGTGAAACGGGTGGGGAATGTGGGCAATCGGTGTGTCGTCGCCACATTTCCGCCGCGTCGTCGCCACGGCAGGGGCCGTGCCTTGTGCCGGCCCGCACGCCCCCAAGGGCGTTCCACCGCCCGATGATGTCACGAATGTACGATGCCTGTCACAGATGTCCCTTGCGGAACCGACGGCATCTGTTCCATCCGCCGGTGCAACGTTCGAACGTTCAAAACGCCGTTCCGGCGTTGCGGGCCGGCACAAGGCACGGCCCGCACGCTTTAGTGGATGGAAGCCCATGGCAAGGCTGCCTGGAAAGGATGGTATAAGCAATTAAACGATTATCCGCAAAGAAGTGTAAAACTTATTTTCTGTAATATTCTCTTATATTCTCTATATCTCATCGTATGATGGGTAGGAGGAAAAGACACAAAAACATGTGTTCTTTGTTTGAGTCTCCTACCACGTTTTATTTTCTTGCCACACCTGGGCGTGGATATAGAGAATATTAAAGAATATTTTTCTTTTCATCATGATGCGGCTCATCATTGCAATTATATGGTTCGGGGCTTTTGCCGTTCAAGCCAGATAGAGATGAAGCAAGAATCCACATGAAATGGCGATGAAAAGGCTCAACAGAGTTCCCGTCAAGACATATTCTGACTTTTCGCTGCCCTTTAACTCGTTGAAACGCAATATGGATTTTGCCGCAATGAGGAAGCCTATGGCTTCATACTGGTCTATGCATACAAAGAAAACAACGAGCCATCTTTCGAGATTTCCTATCAGAGCACCTGCCTTGAGAGGAGAACTGTCATGTTGGTCATGGCCCTGGTTCATGGTGACACTACAATATCTGAGGATGAGCTTAACCATGATGTTGGCGGGCTTGCCACAAACAAGCAAGGAAAGGATGATTCCCAACAGATTGTGGAAAGTCGATGGCTCTAAACCATAGGGTTGCCATGGATTGAGCTTAATCCAAAATAGAGCAGCTGCTCCCAGCACAATCAAGTGCAATATCTGGTCTATGGCAAAAGTGAAGACTACATTCCGGCTGCTCTTCGGGCGAATTCGCTCCTCTGCTGTGATTTTCAGCCAATCTATGAGGAGATGGAGCAGAGAAATGACAAGCGCCGTCCACCAAAATGAAGCTTGTCCGACAGACAGCATGGACATCACGAAGATGATTACAGCATGTGTGTAAATCTCTTTTCCCCTCAGTCCATTACGCCTTTTCTTGTCACAGAAAGTGTCGGTCTGGAAATAGAAGTCGCACAAGACATGGGCCGTCAACAAACTTACAAACAAATCAATCATTCTCTGTAAAATCTATGCTCTCGAAATAGACAACTGCGTTTTCAATGCTTGCCCACCCCGCACTGTTCAATATGTTGCTTACATTTGAGCGGCTTACTCCCAAAATGTCGGCAGTCTCCTGGTCTGTTGTGGTTTGAAGCCGATGGAAGACCGTCTCACACTGTCTTGCCGTTGCGGAGTTGGTCACGAAATCAATCAGTGAGACGATGACGCTTAGCGCACCGCCGCTGGGGTCGGCGCCCATCGCGATTTGCGCCCCGCCTTTTGCCCTGCCCCTGACGCTTTGGTGGATGGTGTCCAAAGCTCGGCCTGAAAGGTATATTGCGTCGCCGTCCATGATGTCCAGTTGCCGGTCGGCCGTCCTC
>CAZVWX010000170.1:0-4708 GCA_964631105.1 uncultured Prevotella sp.
CGCGCCTTCATCCACGACACCCCCGTCACCCTGGCCCTCATGCGGCAGCTGGGCGAGCAGCTCGTCGACATCCACTCGCAACACCAGAACCTGCTCTTGCAGAAGGAGGACTTCCAGCTCCACGTGGTCGACATCATCGCCGGCGACCAGGAGCTCCTCAGCGACTACAAGCACGCCTACGACACCTGGAAGGCACGCACCAGGCAGCTGGAACAGCTCCAGGCCGACATCGCCCGGAGCAAGGAGAACGAGGAGTTCATCCGCTTCCAGCTCAAGGAGATTGAGCAGGCCCGGCTGCACGAGGGCATGCAGGAGGAACTGGAACAGGAGAGCGAGACGCTCGGCCACACCGAGGAAATCAAGTCGGCGCTCTTCGAGGCCGACCACCTGCTCTACGGCGAGGACGACGGCATCGTGGCACGCCTCAAGACGGCCGCCGCCAGCATCGAGTCCATCGCCGGCGTGCTGCCCGAGGCCGAGGGGCTCAGCCAGCGCCTGGACAGCAGCTACATCGAGCTGGGCGACATCGCCGACGAAATCTCATCGCTCGCCGGGCGCGTCGACTTCGACCCGCAACGCCTCGACGACATCAACCAGCAGCTCGACACCATCTATGCGCTCGAAAAACGCTTCCACGTGGGCTCCGTGGCCGAGCTGCTCGACATCGGCCGGCGGCTCGGCGAGCAACTGGCCCACATCGACGGGAGCGACGACGAACTCGCCCGGGCACAGGCGCAAGCCGACCAGGCGAGGCGCGAGGCCGAGAAGCAGGCCGCCGTCCTCACGCTCCGCCGCCGCGAGGCCGCCCGGCGCGTGGAGGAGGAGATGAGGCGCCGCCTCGTCCCCCTCGGCATTCCCAGCGTGCGCTTCCAGGCCACCATCACCCCCAAGCAGATGGCCGCCGACGGGGGCGACAAGGCCGTGTTCCTCTTCAGCGCCAACAAGAGCAGCCCCCTGCAGCCCGTGGCACAGGTGGCGTCGGGGGGCGAGGTGGCCCGCGTCATGCTCTCGCTGAAGGCCATGATCAGCGGAGCCGTCAAGCTGCCCACCATCATCTTCGACGAAATCGACACGGGCGTGAGCGGCAAGATTGCCGAGCAGATGGCGCGAATCATGCGCGAGATGGGCCGCAACGACCGCCAGGTCATCTCCATCACCCACCTGCCGCAGATTGCCGCCCTGGCCTCCACCCACTACAAGGTGGAGAAGGTGGAGGCCGCCGGGGGCACCACCACCCGCATGACGCTGCTCGACCACGACGGGCGCGTGCGCGAAATCGCCCAGATGCTCTCGGGCAGCCACGTCACCGAGGCCGCCCTGGCCAACGCCCGCGCTCTGCTGGAAAACGAAACCGCAACACACGAAAAGAAATGAAAAAGCATATCCTCCTCTTCCTGGCCCTGCTGCTTGCGGGCGGAAGCGTCCTGGCCCAGCCTGCCCTGGTGAAAAAGGCCGCCAAGTCGGTCTTCGCCCTCACCACCTACAAGGCCGACAGCACCATCCTGGCCACGAGCCACGGGGTCTTCATCGACAACAACGGCACGGCCCTGAGCCCCTTCGCCCCCTTCGTGGGCGCCGCGCGCGCCACGGTGACCAGTGCCGACGGTGCCACCTTCGACGTCGACTACATCCTCGGCGGCAACGAGCTCTACGACTACTGCAAGTTCCACATCGACGCGCGCACCACCGGCACGCCGCTGGCCATGACCCCTCCCAAGCCGGGCAGCGAGGTGTGGCTGCTGGCCTACAGCGACAAGGCCCCCACGGGCAAGCCGCTCAAGGTGAAGGACGTGGAGAAGTTCAACACCCAATACTCCTACTACATCTTCGAGGGGCTTGCCCCCGACGATGCCGCCGGATGCCCCGTGCTCAACGGCGCCGGCCTGGTGATGGGCCTGCTCCACCAGGACGCCAACGGCGCCTATGCCGCCGACGCCAACTTCGGCAACAGCCTGAAGGTGAACGGGCTCACCACCCTCGACCCGGCCTTGCGCCGCACGCGCATCCGCACCGCCCTGCCCGACCAGGAGAAGGATGCCGAGACGGCGCTCGCCCTGGCACAGACGAGGTTTGGCGGTGAGGTGATGAGGAAGTACGCGCGTGAGTTCATCCAGAAGTTCCCCACCTCCACCGTGGGCTACAAGCTGCTGGCCGACCTCTGCCTGGCGGAGGGCGACGCCGCCGGGGCCGACGAGGCCATGAGGCAATCGCTCGACCGGTCGACCGAGAAGGCCGTGGCCCACTCCAACTATGCCGACATCATCTACCGCAAGCTGTCCTACATGCCCGACACGCCCTTCGAGGCCTGGAACGCCGACAAGGGTCTGGAGGAGGCCGAGGCCGCCATCCGTCTGAACCCCTCGCCGGTCTACCGGCACCAGAAGGCGCAGCTGCTCTATCTCAAGGGCGACTACCAGCAGGCGTGCGACATCTTCGTGTCGCTCGGAACCAACGACATGAAGACGGGCGAGGTGTACTATGAGGCCGCCCAGTGCAAGTCGCACCTGAAGGCGCCGCGCGAGGAAATCCTCAAGCTCCTCGACCTCGCGGTGGGCAACAGCCCCAAGGACCCGCTCGGGGCCCCCTACTTCCTGGCCCGCGGCAGGATGCTCGACGCCATGGGCCGATACCGCGAGGCCATCGCCGACTACAACGTCTACGACTCCATCACGACGACCCACCGCGGAGCGGCCTCGCCGGAGTTCTACTACACGCGCTACAAGTGTGAGAAGAACGCCCACCAGTGGCAGCCCGCCCTCAACGACATCGCCCACGCCGCACTCCTCGACCGCACCAATCCCACCTACCTCGCCGAGCTCGCCGCACTGGAGCTGCGCGTGGGGCGCTACGACGACGCCGTGATGGCCGCCACGCGCTGCACCGAGCTGGCCGCCGACTATGCCGACGGATGGCTCATCCTCGGACTGGCGCGCCTGCAGCAGGGCAAGAAGCAGGAGGCCGCCGAACCCCTGGAGAAGGCCAAGGCCCTCGGCGACACCCGCGCCGAGGAATACCTGCAACAGCTCAAGTGACACCCCATCCGGCGCACCCGCAAAGCCACGCGGGCGCTGGCGGGCATGCGTCTGCCTGCAGGAGCCGTGCCTCGTGCCGGAACGGCGTTCCACACACGCCAGGGGGGATGCTTTCGCGGGCGTCGTGGCTCACGAGGAGGGTGTATCAAAATGCCAAATCGGGGGCGGGCATAATAAATTATACCCCTACAAATTACTGATAATCAATGCTCTTTTGTAGGGGCTTGATTTATCAAGCCCGGGAAGCGAATTTTGATACACCCTCGGGCCGGCACAAGGCGCGGCCCCTGCAAGTGGACAAACATCTGCATCATGAGGACGATGGGTGGAAATATGATATATATTTACATTTTTCCACACTCTCCGAAAATTCCAATTTGTCATAAAGTCATAACATTCTGGGGGTTTGCGACATTCTGCAAAGTTTTCCCCTCGATTTGATTACCGTTTTGTAAAGATGCGAGAAAAATAGGGGGTCAGTTCGAAGAACGGCCTTCTTCGACTCGAAGAACGGCCTTCTTTGCCTCGAAGAACGGCCTTCTTCGATGCCAAGAAGGCCGCTTACACATTGCAAGAAGGCCTTTCTTCGAATCGATGAGAGAATAGTTGACAATGCGACTCCGCCTTTGCGCATGTTCATCCGCCCCTCGGCCCATCGGCGGCGGGCGTGGCATGTGCGGGCCGCCAGCCACCCGGCGCGGACACGAAGCCACTACGCGGAAGAGAAGAGCCGACGGCTTGCAAACAGCAAAGAAACGCCGCCAAAGACGCGCGGAACCGTCTTTTGGACGGGGAATTACCAAAAAACGGAGGATTACACCCATGCGGAATGAAATAAATTTCGTAAATTTGCCCCGTAAATAACCCATCAATCTACAAAACAAATGGAAAGAACTTGGCGATGGTTTGGCAAGAACGACAAAATCACCCTTGCCATGCTCAAGGAAATCGGTGTGGAAGGCATCGTGACGGCCCTGCACGACGTGCCCCTGGGGGAGGTGTGGACGCGTGAGAAGATTCACGAGCTGAAGGCCTACATCGAGAGCTACGGCATGCGCTGGAGCGTGGTGGAGTCGCTGCCCGTGACCGAGACCATCAAGTATGGCGGCCCGGACCGCGACGCGCAGATAGAGACCTACCGGACGAGCCTGCGCAACCTGGCCGCCGAAGGCATCCACACGGTGTGCTACAACTTCATGCCCGTGCTCGACTGGGCACGCACCGACCTGCTCCACCCCAATCCCAACGGCACGAGCAACCTCTACTTCAGCATTCCCGAATTTGCCTATTTCGACATCGACATTCTCAAGCGCGAGGGAGCCGCGGCCGACTGGGCCAACTTTGAGGTGCTGGGGCCCGACGGCAAGCCCAACGGGCGCGACATTATAAAAGAGGTGGAGGAGCTCAGGGCGACCATGACCCCGGAGCGGGACCACGAGCTGGTGGAGAACATCGTCATCAAGACGCAAGGCTTCGTGAGCGGCAACTTCAAGGAGGGCGACGAACACCCCGTGGAGCTCTTCCGCGAGCTGCTCGCCCTCTACAAGGGCATCGGCAAGGAGCAGCTGCGCCGGAACATGAAGTACTTCCTGGAGGCCATCATGCCCGTGTGCGACGAGTGCGACATGTATATGTGCGTGCATCCCGACGACCCTCCTTTCCAAATCCTCGGCCTG
>CAZVWX010000171.1:0-4707 GCA_964631105.1 uncultured Prevotella sp.
CTGGAGGAGGACTGGCACCACACCGTCTACGACCGCCGCTACGTGGCCGTGGTGAGCGGCGAGATGGAGCAGGACGAGGGCACCGTGGCCAGCTGGCTGAAGGACAACCGCGCCTACGTCACCTACTCCTCGCCCGTCGACAACGGCGGCAAGTACGCCGTCACACACTTCCGCACGCTGCGCCGCACCACCGCGCACTCGCTCGTGGAGTTCCGCCTCGAGACGGGGCGGAAGAACCAGATACGCGTGCACACGGCCGACATGGGGCACCCCGTCTGCGGCGACCCCAAGTATGGCAACGGCGACGACCCCATCCACCGCCTCTGCCTGCATGCCTACGTGCTCTGCCTCACGCACCCCGTCACCCACCGCCGCCTGGAGTTCTCCACGCCCGTGCCCGGCGCGTTCCTCCACCTGTTTAAATAGCAGCCCGCCACCCGCATCCGTCCGCCCGCATTCAATCATAGCCCGGGGCACCCCCACCGCATCCAACCATGGCCCCGGGGCACCCCCCACCGCATCCAACCATGGCCCCGGGGCACCCCCCACCGCATCCAACCATGGCCCCGGACAAAACCAACCTCAACCCCACACGCCCTATGGACCCAAACATCACCTATTATCTCCTGGCCATCCTCGCTTTCGTCGTCGGCATCGTCGTCATCAAGAAAGTCGCCTCGTGCCTCATCCGGAGCATCGCCGCCATCGTCGTGCTCGCCGCCCTCGCCTTCCTGGCCTGGAAGTTCGGCCTCATCAGCCTGTAGCGGGCAGTCTCCACTCGCTGCGCCGTCGCCACGGGGCCGCCGCGTCGTCGCCCCTCCCGCTTGCCGCGCCGTCGCCACGTGTCCGCATGGAAATGCGCGGCCCCTGCCGTGGACAATCGCCCTGTCGTGCGTTGCGGGCCGGCACGAGGCGCGGCCCCTGCCATGGACAATCGCGCTGCCGTGCGTGGTTGCGGCGTGCATGGATGCGATGTGCGCCACGCCGTCGCCACATTTCCGCTGCGCCGTCGCCACATTTCCGCCGTGCTGTCGCCACATTTCCGCTGCGCCGTCGCCGCGGCGTTTCATGCATTCACATGGGGAAAGGCCCCGCAAGAGGGCACCATGATTGTAAATCCGTTTCAAGACCGTTGCGGATGAAACGGAAGAACGGCCTTCTTGCAATGTGTAAGTGCCCTTCTTCGCATCGAAGAACGGCCTTCTTCAAGGCAAAGAACGGCCTTCTTCGGCCCGAAGAACGGCCTTCTTCGAACTAACCCCCTATTTTTCTCGCATCTTTACAAATCGGTAAGCAAACCGATGTGTAAACTTCGCAGAATGTCTCCCGTTTCCTCTTTTGCCTCGCAAAGTGTCAAACCGCGTTTTTCGCGAAATCCTTCAGCTGGCCTTTTTGCCTGTCCAATCTTTTCAAGAATTTGCGGGTGGCGCCCCCGCCGCAAGGTCCTGCCCGGCGGCATGGCGGCCAGGAATTTGCAGGTTGTGCCCGGAAAACCGCCCCCAAAGCGCGGCGGAACCGCCTCCTGCTGATTTTTTTTTCATAAAATCAACTTTTTTTCTTGCGATTCTCATTTTTAATTTCTATCTTTGCCAGCAGAATCGTATCTTTTAAACATTGCGTCAAGAGAATACAAACTAAATCATAAGCTTATGAAACGACTTTTTACTTCGCTCTTAACCTTCGCCGTCGCTGCGGTGGGATGGGTGAGT
Organism: uncultured Prevotella sp.; assembly: GCA_964631105.1. GTDB lineage: Bacteria > Bacteroidota > Bacteroidia > Bacteroidales > Bacteroidaceae > Prevotella. The sequence continues at coordinate 1,710 of CAZVWX010000171.1, forward strand.
CCAGCCTCGGCACAGGACGTTGCCGATGGTGACTACTATCTGTATGATGCCACCAACAAGCTATTCCTCTCACGCGGTGGTGCATGGGGAACCGAGGCGACCGCCGACAAGTATGGCGTACCGTTCACATGGAACAGTTCTACGGGAATCATCAATTTCAAGGATTGGTCAGGAGTGGGATTGCATATCGAGAGCAATGGCACTTCAATGTATACGGACAATAGTAGTCCTACCGCCTTTGCCTTTACGGCCACGGAGGGTGGATATTATCTTCAAAACTCTGACAAGACTTCGTATGCAAGGCATAGCAGCGGCGACTATGGAGAATATGTGAACATGACCACTGATGCCAGCGCGGCTGTGGTATGGACGCTGCTGTCCAAGGCCGAGCGTGATGCCATTGTCGAGGCCTATCCCACGGAGAACAAGTCGGCTGTGGCCACTGCCGCCGGCATCACTGGTGACTTCGATACGACCATTGCCGACTATGTTTCGGAAACGGTGAAGACCGTTGCGCCTAATGATTATACATGGACAAATGTGTCTCGTAGTGATGCAAATTCCTCTACTCCCCGTGAAGTATATCAAGGAACCGGCAACTTCACGTATTCCGTAACCGGACTGAGCAAGGGTCTTTATAAAGTTTCTATCCAGGCTTTTGAGCGCGATGGATGGAACGATGGCTGTGTGACATTGAACAGCAATGGTTACAATATCACGACCGCTTATCTTCTGGCTGGCGACCAGCAGGTGAGAATCAAGGGCTGGGCTGAGGACCGTGGCGGTGATAGCAATCCTAATAGTGTCACTGAAGCCGGTACGCTCTTCGATGCCGGGAAATATGAAGTGAGCGTTTATGCCTATGTGGCTGAGGACAACGGTACGCTTGATTTGAAGGTGGCTGTTCCTTCCCACAATAACGGCCATTGGTTCATCATGGGCAACACAGTGGTTACCTATTTGAAGGAGGGTGGCAAGGAAGATTTTGATGCCGCGCTGAAAGCAGCCCAGGAGGCTCTTGCCAACACCGACTATGCCAATGTCACAGGCGATGAGAAGACCGCTCTGAGCAATGTCATCGACACCTATAAGAATACGACAAGTGATTATGCCACGGCTACGAACGCCTTGACATCGGCCACGACGGCATTCACTTCGGCAAAGTCGTCCTATGACAGCTATGTTGCCGAGAAGGCCGTGGCCGAGGCTTTGGGCGTAACGGTGACAACGAATCCCACCACGGCCGCCGAGGCTGTGTCGGATGACGTGATGCATACGCTGAATGTAGCTGAGTATAATGCTGTCAACGATAACTATACCACTGCCATTGATTTGGGAGAATGGACCACTACCGGAAATGTGGTGGACAATAAGGGGCAACACTGGAGTGGTGATGCCACCCGTACCTATAAGGAGCAGTCGGGAAGCGACTGGAGCGCCTCGTCGTGGTCGATAGGCCTTTCGCAGGATATTACGCTTCCTGCCGGCACTTATGCCTTCAAGGCTGCGGGCCGCCATTCCGTTGACGCTGTGCTGAGCCTCACCGTTACCGATGCTGATGGCAACACGCTGGGCTCGGTGAGCAACTTCCCCAACGGTGACACGGGCAAGGGCATCGACACGAGTGGTGCCGCCAACTTTGGTGATGGCACCTTCGCCAACAACAATGTCGGACGGGCATGGCAATGGCGTTTCGTGCCGTTCACACTGACAGAGGAGACCAAGGTGACCATTTCTGTGGTGTCTTCGGCTGCCGTTACCCACCAGTGGGTGAGCTTCTGCGACTATACTGTCCAGGCCAAGCCGTCGGTTGAGGCTTCGCTCGCCGCTTACAATCAGAGCCTTGCCAATGCCCAAGCCTTGCTTTCCAATGAGGATTATAATAATGTGACGGGCGAGGAGCGCACGAATCTGAGCAGTGCCGTCAGCGCAACTGTTCCGACTACTGTTGCCGAGATTGACGCCGCCAAGGAGAATCTGGACAATCTTGCTGCTACTTTCACTGCTGCCAAGACCTCTTACGATGCTTACGTAGCCGCTGCCAAGACGACCGACCCGAACCTGGAGTATGCCAGCGATGCCAAGCACCAGGCCTTCACCGATGCTGTGACAGCTGAAGCTCCCACGTCGGCTGCCGACGCCGTGACGAAGACCGAGGCCATCACCACCGCCCTGCGTGCCTACTATGAGAGCAATGCCCTGGCCGAGGGCGTGGATGGCGCCGAGCAAATCAGCATCTCGGGCGACTTCACCGGAAAGACGGTTGCCGACGGAAAGGTGGGCGACTGGACTTACACGCAGACGGGTGGCAACCTGCAAGTGCTGAGCGGTGAGACGTGGACCAACTCGGACGGCTCCGCCGGACAAAGCTATTTCGACTATTACAACGGCAGTGCCAACAACCAGCACGGCTACTTGGATGTCGACCTGGAGCCGGGCAAGTATCTCGTCACCGTGCGCTCGCGTGCACAGAGTGGGCTCTACACTTATTTCAAGGCCGGCGACGAGACCGTGGACCTTCAGGAAATCGGCAATACGGGTGGCGTGTTCAACCGTGGATGGAACGATGCTTCCATCGTCTTCACGGCCAACGGCACCACCCGTCTGGAGTGGTATTCGGCTGCCGAGGGTGGCAACCATGCCGGTTGGGCCGGATTCGGCGACGTGCGCCTCGTGAAGATTGCCGACCTTGAGGCCGTGACGCTCGAAGAGACCGAGACGGCTGCTCCCGCCACGAGTGCCGACTACCAGGCCGTGACGCTGGACCGCACCTTCGTCCAGGGCTGGAACTCCATCGTGCTGCCCTTCGCCACGACCACCGAGGAGCTCGGCGCCGCCGAGGCCTTGGACTACCAGGGCACCCAGGGTGACACCATCGACTTCGCCACGGCTACGGAGCTGAAGGCCAACACGCCCTACATGGTCTACTACAGCGAGGCCAAGAGCGACGTGACGTTTGCGGGCAAGAAGATTGCTCCCGCCGACAACATCACCGTCA
>CAZVWX010000172.1:0-4693 GCA_964631105.1 uncultured Prevotella sp.
GAGAACAGGTCGCCCGGCTTGGTGCGCAGCTCGCGGCGGATGACGTTCTCGTAGAGGCGGTCGTTGCCGTTGATTCTGACGTGGTTGATGTGTGCCTGCTCGCCTTCGCGGATGCGCATTTCCAGGTCGATGCTGTCGCCCACAATGTTCACCTCGGTTGGCTCGAGCATATAGAAGAGGTAGCCGTTGTTCCAGTACAGGTTGCCCACGGAGTTGTCGTCCTCGGTGAGCCGCTTGTTCATCAGCTTCTGGTTGTACACGTCGCCCTTCTTCATGCCCAGCTCGCGGCTCAGCACGTCGGTGTTGTAGACGGTGTTGCCCACCCACGAGATGTTTCTGATGTAGTACTTCTTGCCCTCGTCCACCTTCACGTAGACGTTCACGTGCTTTTCGTCGTTGTTCCACACGCTGTCGGCCAGGATGGTGGCGTCGCGGAAGCCGTACTCGTTGTACATCGTGATAAGGTTCTCCTTGTCCTCCTTCCACCGTTCCGGTGTGAACTTCTTCGGCTTGAAGAAGGAGTAGAACTTGCCCGCCTCGGTGGTCTTGGCGAAGGCTCCCTTCTTGAACAGCGAGCCCTTCAGCTTCCGGTCGGAGAGCATGTTGTTGCCTTCGATGATGATGTGCCTGACCCTCATCTTCTGCTTCTTGTCGACCACGATGTCGAGAATCACCTGGTTCTTCCCCGTCACGTCGTCGCGCTGCGTGATTTGTATGTCGGCGTTCTTGTATCCCTTGTCGTCGAAGTATTTCTTGGCCAGGATTTTGGCGCGGTCAATCATGTTCGGCGTGATTTGGCTTCCCTTGAGCAAGCCCAGCTTCTGCTCCATGTCCTCGCGTTCCGACTTCTTGAGCCCGATGTAGTTGATGACCGACACGCGCGGCCTCACGGCGAGATAGATGTGCAGGTAGATCTTGTCGCCCACGAGCGAGTCGGCGGCGATGGACACCTTCGAGAAGAGCCCATGCTTCCAGTAGCGCTTCACGGCGTCGGTCACCTCGGTGCCCGGCACGCTGATGTGCTGGCCTACGGACAGCCCCGAGATGCCGGCGAGCACGTAGTCCTCGTAGCCTTGCACGCCCGAGACGCTGATGCCCCCAATGGTGACGTCGCGCGGCGTGCCCGTATAGGCAATCGTGGGATTGACGATTTTGTCTTGTGCCTGCAAGCCGGCGGCCATGACGAGCGCCGCAAGCGTGAGGAGCACCTTTTTCTTGATATGCATTCTTTGTGAATCGTTTTTCTTCATGAGATAACTTTTCGAGTGGGAGGTTTCAGGCCTTGCCCTCCACCTGTGCCTCGGTCTTTCCGTACCGCCGCTGCCTTTGCTGGTAGCTGGCGATGGCCTTGTGCAGGTCGTCCTCGCCGAAGTCGGGCCAGTAGGTGTCGCAGAAGTAGAGCTCGGCGTAGGCTATCTGCCAGAGCAGATAGTTGCTCACTCTCAGCTCGCCGCCGGTGCGGATGAGCAGGTCGGGGTCGGGCATGAAGCTGGTCTGGAGCCTTTCGGCGATGGTCTGCTCGGTGATGTCGCCCGGCGCGATGCGCCCGCCGGCGGCGTCGGCGGCGATGCTCTTCACGGCCTGGGTGATTTCCCACTTCGACGAGTAGCTCAGCGCCACCACCATGGTCATGGCCGAGTTGTGCGCGGTGTGGTCCATCGTCTCCTCCAGCTTCCGCCGCACCTCCTCGGGCAGCCGTGCCATGTCGCCGATGACGCGGAACCTGACGTTGTTCTTCATGAAGATTTCGTCCTCCAGCGACGACAGCACCAGCCCCATCAGTGCGTGCACCTCCTGCGCCGGCCTGTTCCAGTTCTCGGTGGAGAAGGTGTAGAGCGTCAGGAACTTCACGCCCAGCCTGACGCATTCCGATGTGATGCGCCTCACGGTGTCGACACCGGCCTGGTGGCCGTAGCTGCGCGGCTTGCCCCGCTCGGCGGCCCACCGCCCGTTGCCGTCCATGATGATGGCGATGTGTTGCGGCATGCGGTTCATATCGAGTTCTGCCATATTTGGGTTCATTCTTTGTTGCAGGTTTTACATTTGGCGTTGAAGCTGTAGGTGAGCGAGACGCTGAGCGTGGAGTAGCAGTCGGTGTTCTTGAAGAGCCCCGAGCTGGAGATGCCGTAAGGGTCGTCGGCGCCGTCGAGGGCGTCGCTCAGCGAGAAGTGCATGGCCCACTGCACGCCCAGGTTCACCCTTTCGGCCAGTTTGTATTTCACGCCGAAGCCCACGGGCACGTTGGCCGTCATGGCGCTCGTGCTCTGTCCCTCCAGGTCGTTGTCGCATTTGGCCCAAGTGGCTCCCAGGCCGATGAAGACGTAGGGCGTGAACCGCTTGGCACCGCGGTAGTCGCGCCCCGTGCCGTAGGGCCAGAAGTTGTATTCGCACACCAGGCTCACGTCCACCAGCGGGTTGCTGAAGCTGTACCGGCTCCGCTCTATCGGCGTTGTGTTGCGGTCGGGATACCACGTCTCGGTGCCTTCGGCCGAGCCCTTCAGCGTGCCGTAGAGAGCCGAGAGGCGCAGCCCCACGTGCGGATTGAAGACGTATCTGCCCACCACGGCCCCCATGGGCTGCATCTCGCCGAAGATGCTGCCGTTGTAGTCGCCCTCATAGTTCACGGCTCCCGCTGCCGCACCGATTTCCATGCGGTATTCGGGGTCGTCCTGAGCGTGGAGCCCCATCAGGGGCAGGAGCCCCATGGCCAAAGCGAAAGCCGTTCTGCGCGTCATGTTCTTGTCGGTCAATTGTCTTTCCACGCCACGCTGTTGTGCCGTCCGAACCATATCTGGCAGTCGCCCGGCGTGTTGGTGGCCAGCCAGACGTAGCCGTCGGCTGTTGCCGTCATGGCGAACGCCGTGCCCAAGTCGGCCCCTTCGGGCACGCTGACGGTGGTGTCGGCGGGCCAGGTGATGCCTCCATCGGCGGAACTGTAGAATTGCGTGCCGTCGAAGGCCAACACCTTATTATTATAAGAGGCCGTCGCCACGGGTCCCGTGTCGGGCAGCTTGTATTTGTTGCCCGCACCATAATCGAGCAGCATCCAGCTTTGCTGCTCGGCATAGGGCGACGCGTCTTCCAGCTTCGACCACACCAAGGCTCCCGTCGTGGCGGCGTTGTAGCCCACGAGTGTGAGTCGCTCCATCTGCGCGTCGGCCTCCACAGCCGACACCGTGAAGCTCACGTTGCCCTGCGGCAGACTGGCGTCGTCGCCCGCGACGGGCTCCGCCGTCCATGTGGTGCCCCCGTCGGCCGAGGCCACGAGCTTGTGGCTGCTGTCCAGCGCGAAGATGTGCAGGCTGCTGGCCCCCACGATCTGGTCGAGGCCGTCGGCTGGGGCAATGGCCGTCCATTCGCACGCGTCGGCCGAGCGCAGCAGCGAGTCGCCGCTCAGCGTGTAGAGGCAGCCGCTGTGGACCACCACGCTGCGCCAAGCCTCGCCGTCGAGCTGGCGCGTGGCCGCGTCGGCCGTCCACGCCGTGGGTTCCGACGCCAGGGCACTGTAGCTCACCGTGTGCCCGCCGGCGTTTCCAAACACGAAGACACGGCCGCCCAGGGCCACCGCCTTCATGCCCGACATGGCCGCCAGCGTGGCCGCGCTGAAGCCCGTGGACTGCCAGGCGAACGTGTTGCTCTGCTCCTTGTGGATGTTCACCTTGACGGTATAGGCGCGGTAGTGCGTGTCGGCGGTGTAGGCGTACACCCGCACCTCGCGCGGCACCGAGAAGTCAATCGAGTCGGTCGACGAATAGTAGGAGAGCGAGTCGCTGTCGATGGCCTTGAGCAGAATCATGCCGTTGTTCTTGGCGCTGATGGTGCACACGATTTTCGTGGCGTCGAGGCCGCGGGGCAGCGAGTCGGGATTGTAGATTACGCGGTTCTCCTGGTCGATGTAGAACCGCCGGCTGCTGCAGTCGAGCGTGGTCTGGTAGGTGCTGTCGCTGCCATCCGTTGCCGTGGTGTGCGCTATATATTTTTGTGTGCCCAGCGTGAAGGCCGTGATGGCCGTGTCGTCGTAGGTCGTCACCTCGTCGTCGTCGCTGTTCAGGCACGACGACAGGGTGAGCGTCAGAGCGGCAAGCAGGGTGAAAGCAATAGACTTTCTTTTCATTACTCTTCCGAAATTTTGTTTTTGGTTGCAAATTTACACAGATTTCTTCAAAAATAACTCGTTTCGTTGTGTTTATTATACGAAATTTCCATGAAAAGCACGAATTTTAAGTTTGTTTATGTTTTCGCGGGTTGCCGTCCTTCTTGGCCTCGCGCCCCGTCGCCGCCAAGGCTCGGGGCCGCCTTCGGCCGGGTTGCCATGCGCCAGCCGGGGCGGGCGGGGCCGTCGGCAGCCGGGAGGGAAACCGCGGGCATTGACAACTGCAAATAGCAAACGAATGGAAATTACTTTGGTTTTTAACTTCTTTAACCTAAAAAGAATTGATAGAAAGGTTTTTTGCAATTTTAAAGTTTGCCAGTTTCCACTTTTTCATTAACTTTGCTGCGGTTTTCAGCAGGGGGCGGAGCCCCATCAAGGGAAGGCCGGTAAAAAGGAACATTCAACAACTTAAATACATTTGGTAAAATGGCAAGATTTGACAAATCAGTTTTAGCAAGCTACGGCATCCAGACCGGAACCGCAGAGGTGCTCTACAACCCCTCCTACGAGGTGCTGTTCAACGAGGAGACCAAACCCGGA
>CAZVWX010000173.1:0-4673 GCA_964631105.1 uncultured Prevotella sp.
GCTCATGCGGAGCACCGTCCACGACGGCGACATCATCGCCATCGTCACCTCGCGGCGCGGTCTCGACACGAGCCACATCGGCATTGCCGTGTGGCACGCCGACGGCCTGCACCTGCTCAACGCCTCAAGCATCCACCACCGGGTTGTGGAGGAGCCGATGCTCTTGCGCGACTACATGCGGCGCCACCCCAGCCAGCTGGGCATCCGCATCGTGCGGCCCATGCTGTAGCCCGCTATTCTTGTGCCATCAGGAAATCCTTGAAGGCCTGGAAGTCGTTTGCCATGGGCACGCTCTGCTTCTTGCCCTGCATGAATGCCGCCAGCCGCGCGGGCACGGCCACGTCGCTCCCCGTAATGGCGTCCACCTTCTCCTTGAACTTGGCGGGATGGGCCGTCTCCAGGAAGACGCCCACCTCGCCGGGGCGCAGGCTCTGGCGCAAGGCCTCGTAGCCGCAGGCCCCATGTGGGTCGAGCTGGTAGCCCGTGCCGGCCAGACATTGGCGCATGACGCGTGCGATGTCGTCGTCGCTGTAGGTGGCGCCACTCACGAGACGTGCTATCCTGTCGTGGTCGCCGCCAAAGAGGGTGTAGATGCGTGCGAAGTTGCTCGGGTCGCCCACGTCCATCGCGTTGGCCAGCGTCTGCCGGCTGGGCTTGGGGTGGTATTCGCCCGTCTTCAGATACTGGTAGAAGATGTCGTTGGCGTTGTTGGCGGCGATGAACCGCCTCACGGGCAGCCCGGCCTTCCACGCGAAGATGCCCGCGCAGATGTTGCCGAAGTTGCCCGAAGGCACGCTCACCACCACGTTCGACACCCCGTCGCGCATGGCGAATCCGGGAGCGTGGGTCAGCTGCGCGTAGGCATAGAAGTAGTAGAAGGCCTGTGGCAGGAACCGGGCCACGTTGATGGAGTTGGCCGAGGTGAGCCGCATGTGCCGGTTCAGCTCGGCGTCCATGAAGGCGCTCTTCACCAAGGCCTGGCAGTCGTCGAACACGCCGTCCACCTCTATGGCGGTGATGTTGCGCCCCAGCGTGGTGAATTGCGACTCCTGGATGCGGCTCACCTTGCCCTTGGGATAGAGCACGTAGACGTGGATGCCGTCGACGCCGAGGAAGCCGTTGGCCACGGCCGACCCCGTGTCGCCCGACGTGGCCACGAGCACGCTCACCTTGTTCAGACCCTCCTGCCGGATGAAGTATTGCAGCAGGCGGGCCATGAAGCGCGCCCCCACGTCCTTGAAGGCCAGCGTGGGCCCGTGGAAGAGTTCCAGACTGTAGATGCCGTCGGCCACGCGACGCGCGGGCACGTCGAACGACAGCGTGTCGCGCACGATGCGCTCCAGGGCGTCGGCCTCCACGTCGTCGCCAAACCATGCGCGGGCCACCTCGCAGCCGATGTCCTGGAACGAGAGCTGCCCGATGCGGTCGAAGAATGACTTGGGCAGCGGCTTGATTTTCTCGGGCATGTAGAGCCCGCGGTCGGGGGCCAGCCCCCTCACCACGGCTTCGTGTAGCGTGGCCAGGGGCGACTTCCCATTTGTACTATAGTAAAGCATATGGCTGTTTCTTTTTAGCAATTCATAAACTTCTCCATGAACTCGTTGAGCCGGAGCAGGCCGTAGGCCCCGCCCACGCAGCTCACTTCGTCGTATCGTTGCACGCCGTCGGGCTCGATGCCCCGATGCCAGATGAGGAAGGGCACGGGCTCCTTCACGTGGGTGCGCACCTCCACGGGCGTGGGGTGGTCCGGGAGCACGGCCATGGCCACAGGCTCGCTCCATTGGCTCACCTCTTTGTAGATGGGCTCCACGATGCGGTGGTCGAGATACTCTATGGCTTTCAGCTTGAGCTCCAGGTCGCCGTCGTGCCCGGCCTCGTCGGTGGCCTCCAGGTGCAGGTAGACGAAGTCCTGCCGGCGCAGGGCGTCGATGGCGGCGGCGGCCTTCCCCTCGTAGTTGGTGTCGGCCAGCCCGGTGGCCCCGGCCACCTTCACGATGTCGAGCCCGGCATAGTGGCCGATGCCGCGGATGAGGTCGACGGCGGAAATCACGCTGCCCGACTTCACCTGCGGGAAGAGCTGCGCCAGCGTCTGCATGCTCGGCCTGTAGCCTCCGCTCCAGGGCCAGATGCTGTTGGCCGGGCGCAGCCCGCGGGCCATGCGGTCCTTGTTGTAGGGGTGCTCGGCCAGCAGCTCCTGCGACTTCAATATCAACTGGTTCAGCAGCTCGGCCGTCTCCGTTCCGCTCATGCGCACGTCGTCCGTGGGCTTGCCGTCCAGGCCGATGACGGGCTCGTGGCGGTCCTCCCATCCGGGCTCGCTCGTCACCAGCAGGGGGCGCCAGGGCTCGCCGGGATGGTCGTGTGGCGGGGCGCACACCACATGCTTGCTGGCACGTTTCAGCACGAGCAGGTGGCGGTACTGTATGCCGGTGATGAAGCGCACGCCGTCGCTGCCCAGATGTGCTTGTAGGTGCTTCATCAGCACGTCGCCGTCGCTGGTGGCCAGGTTGCCCCCGTTGTGTGTCAGAATCTTGCCGTCGGCCAGGGTGATGAGGTTGCAGCGTATGGCCATGTCCTCGGGGGCCATGTCGTAGCCGATGGAGGCCGCCTCCAGCGGGCCGCGCCCCTCGTACACCTTGTTCAGGTCGTAGCCCATGATGGCCGTGTTGGCCACCTCCGAGCCGGGGTGGAAGCCGTCGGGCACGGTCACCAGGCGCCCCGTGCGCCCCATGCGTGCCAGCAAGTCCATATACGGCGTGCGGGCGTATTGCAGGAGCGTCTTCCCCCCAAGCCGTTCCACGGCGTGGTCGGCCATGCCGTCGCCAAGAATGATGATATGCTTCATAGTCGTTTCAGATGTTTGCGATTGACATGATGTTGGCGAAAACCCCGGCCGCCGTCACGTCGGCGCCGGCCCCGTAGCCCTGGATGAGCATGGGGTACTTGCGGTAGCGCTCGGTGGTGAGCAGCACGATGTTGTTCGACCCCTCCAGGTCGTAGAAGGGGTGGTGCTGGCCCACGGCCTGCAGGGCCACTCCGGTCTTGCCGTGGTCCATGGTGGCCACGAAGCGCCACCGCTTGCCCTCGGCCTCCAGCTTGCGGCGCCGCTCCTCGAACGAGGCGTCCAGCCCGGGCAGGCGCCGCCAGAAGTCGGCCACGCTTCCCTGGAAGTACTCGTCGGGCACGAAGAGGTGCTTCTCCACATCGTCCTGCGACACCTTGTAGCCGGCCTCGCGCGAGAGGATGACCAGCTTGCGCACCACGTCGGTGCCGCTCAGGTCGACGCGCGGGTCGGGCTCGCTGTAGCCCTGCTCCTTGGCGCGGCGGACGGTTTCCGAGAAGGGCACGTCGGCCGCAATCTCGTTGAAGATGAAGTTGAGCGTGCCGCTGAGCACGGCCTCTATCTTCAGCACCTTGTCGCCCGAGTTCCGCAGGTCGTTGATGGTGCCGATGATGGGCAGCCCCGCGCCGACGTTGGTCTCGAAGCGGAACTTCACGCCGCGTGTCAGGGCTGTGCGCTTCAGGCGGATGTAGTTGTCGTAGTCGCCCGAGGCGGCAATCTTGTTGGCCGCCACCACCGAGATGTTGTGCTCCAGCAGGCTCGGGTAGAGGGCGGCAATCTCGTGGCTGGCCGTGCAGTCGACGAACACGCTGTTGAAGATGTTCATCGCCAGCACGTGGTCGCGCAGCAGCTCCGGGCTGCTGGGCTCCGACCGGCGCAGCTCCTCGCGGTAGCCGTCCAGGCGGATGCCGTCGCGCGAGAAGATGGCGTTGTGCGACGAGGCGATGCCCACCACGTTCAGCTTCAGCCGGTTGCGCTCCTGCAGCTCGGCGGCCTGGCTCCTGATTTGCTCGATGAGCTTGCTGCCCACGGTGCCCACGCCACACACAAAGAGGTTGAGCACCTTGTATTCGGAGAGGAAGAAGCTGTCGTGGAGCACGTTGAGGGCCTTGCGCAGCGAGTCGGCCTTCACCACAAACGAGATGTTGGTCTCCGAGGCTCCCTGTGCGCAGGCGATGACGCTGATGCCGCTTCGCCCGAGGGTGCCGAAGAGCTTGCCGGCGATGCCAGGCGTGTGCTTCATGTTCTCGCCCACGATGGCGATGGTGGCCAGGCCTCGCTCCACGTGCATGGGGAACATGGCACCGCTGGCTATCTCGGAGCTGAACTCCTCGTTGAGCACGCCGACGGCCTCGTCCACATCCTCCTCGCGCACGCCGATGGACGTGGAGTTCTCCGACGAGGCCTGCGACACCATGAACACGCTGATGCCGTTGTCGGCCAGCCGCGTGAAGATGCGGCGGTTCACGCCGATGACGCCCACCATCGACAGTCCCGAGACGTTGATGAGCGCCGTGCCCTTGATGGAGCTGATGCCCTTGATGGGCTTGTTGTCGTCGTCTATCTTCTGCTTGATCACCGTGCCCGGCCCGCCGGGATTGAAAGTGTTCTTCACCCTGATGGGGATGTTCTTCACGCACACCGGATAGATGGTGGGTGGATAGATGACCTTGGCGCCGAAGTTGCAGAGCTCCATGGCCTCTACATAGCTGAGCTCGCCGATGGTGTAGGCCGACGAGATGACGCGCGGGTCGGCCGTCATGAAACCGTCCACGTCGGTCCATATCTCCAGCACCTCGGCGTCGAGGGCGGCGGCGATGAGGGCCGCCGT
>CAZVWX010000174.1:0-4663 GCA_964631105.1 uncultured Prevotella sp.
GTCGCCAAGGAGCAGGCCGCGCCCGATGATGAACGCCGCAAACCACATGAAGGTGCGGCGCACCAGGCCGTTGCGCGCGCCGAGCGCCTTCAGGACGCCGATCATGTTGGTGCGCTCCAGGATGACGATGAGCAGCCCCGACACCATGGTGACGGCGGCGACGGCCATCATCAGCGCCAGGATGATCCACACGTTCAGGTCCATCAAGTCGAGCCAGGCGAAGGTTTGCGGGCTCACCTCCTTGATGGTCGCGCTGGAATAGGTTTCCCCATACCGGTCGATGGTGCGGTTGACACGCTTCACGAAGCTCCGCTCCACCTCGTCGAGGCGTGCGAAGTCGGCCACCGTGACCTCGGCCCCGCCATACTGGTCGGGCTGCCACCCGTTGAGCCTGCACACCTGGTAGAGGTCGGCGAAGACCGTCACCTCGTCGTACCGCTTCAAGTTGGTTTGGTAGACGCCCGCGATGGTGGGCCGCCGCGTGCGCACGCCGCTCCTGTCGATGAAGTAGGCGAAGATGCGGTCGCCCACGTGCAGCCCGAGCTTGTCGGCCATGCCCTGCGAGATGAGAATCCGGTTGTGCGAGGCCTTGTCGTCGAACCTGGGGATGCTTCCCGCCACCATGTTCTGGTGGATGAAGGTGGAGTCCCACTCGGGCCCCACGCCCTTGAAGACGACGCCGAGGAAGTCGCTGTCGGTCTTCAGGACGCCCTCTTTGGTGGCGAAGCGCTGCACGTGCGTCACCCCCGGGATGTGCCTTATGGCCCCCATCATGGAGTCGTTCATCACCACGGGATAGTTGCCCGCCCCCTGCAGCGTCATGAAGTCGGCCACCTGGATGTGGCTTCCAAACCCCACCACCTTGTCGCGGATGGTGTGCTTGAATCCGAGCACCACGCACACCGACACGATCATCACGGCCAGCCCCACGGCCACGCCGGCCGTGGCGATGCGGATGGCGGGCCGCGAGGCGCGGTTCTTTTTTCCCGGCTCGCTGTAGATTCGCCGGGCGATGAGGAAAGACAGCATGGTGTTCACGTCGTTTTGTTCTCTATGTCCCTTTTTCGTTTGGCCAGCGATTACTCGTCGTCGACGCGGCCCGGATATGCCTCCAGCGCCTTGCGGAGCACCTGCAGGGCCCTTTCCAGGTCGGGCTTCTTCAGCACGTAGGCTATGCGCACCTGGTTGACGCCCGCCCCGGGCGTGGTGTAGAAGCCCGCCGCCGGGGCCATCATGACCGTGTCGCCCTCGTCGTCGAACTCTTCCAGGCACCACCGGCAGAACCGCTCGCTGTCGTCCACGGGCAGCTTGGCCACCGTGTAGAAGGCCCCCATGGGGATGGGGGAGTAGACGCCGGGGATGCGGTTCAGCCCGTCGATGAGGCATTTCCGGCGCTCCACGTATTCGTCGTACACGTCGCGGTAGTATTCCTCGGGGGCGTCGAGCGAGGCCTCGGCCACGATCTGCCCGATGAGGGGCGGGCTCAGGCGGGCCTGGCAGAACTTCATCACGGCCTGCCTGATCTTGGGGTTGTGGGTGATGAGCGCCCCGATGCGGATGCCGCACTCGCTGTACCGCTTCGACACCGAGTCGATGAGCACCACGTTCTGCTCGATGCCCTCTAGGTGCATGGCGCTGATGTAGGGGCTCCCCGTGTAGATGTATTCCCGGTAGACCTCGTCGGAGAAGAGGTAGAGGTCGTACTTCTTCACCAGGTCGCGAATCTGGTTCATCTCGCGCCGGGTGTACAGGTAGCCCGTGGGGTTGTTGGGGTTGCAGATCATGATGGCGCGCGTGCGCTCGTTGATGAGCTCCTCGAACTTTTCCACCTTGGGCAGCGAGAACCCCTCCTCGATGGTCGTGGCGATGGTCCTGATCTTCGCGCCGGCCGAGATGGCGAAGGCCATGTAGTTGGCGTAAGCCGGCTCTGGCACGATGATTTCGTCGCCCGGGTTCAGGCAGCTCATGAAGGCGAAGAGCACGGCCTCGCTCCCGCCCGACGTGATGATGATGTCGTCGGGCGTGACGTCGATGTTGTATTTCTTGTAGTAGCCCACGAGCTTCCGCCTGTAGCTCAGGTATCCCTGCGAGGGCGAGTATTCGAGCACCTTGCGGTCGATGTGCTTCAGCGCGTCTATTCCGCATTGGGGCGTGGGCAGGTCGGGCTGCCCTATGTTCAGATGGTACACCTTGATGCCCCGGCTCTCGGCGGCGGCGGCCAGGGGAGCCAGTTTGCGTATGGGCGCCTCGGGCATTTCGGTGCCCCGGACTGATATTTCTGGCATGTCTTTGTTTGCGATTATCTCATTCAAAGTGCAAATATAGCGATTTCCCACGAGAAAAGGAAATGCGCGGGGCGAAATCTTTCCCCGGAGCGCTTTTTTCCCCCCTGCCGGGCCTTTTGCGGGGTGCGCCGGGCCTTGGCGCCCCACCTTATTATATTGGCCCATGTGATTGGACCCCGCGGGGTTGCGGGGCGTGCGTTGGGGGTGGGGGTGGCTCTTGGCCATGGAGCATCTGCCGGTTCATTGCGTTCCTTTCGTTCTTTTGAAATGTAAGATATTGTGTAGTCGGGTAGGGGAGTCGGCGGATGAAAGAAGAATTGACGTTTGTTCCACAGGTCGATTTTCCTCCCGCTTTCAGATTGTCGGCAAATTGCGGGAAACAATGGCATGATGAAAGAAATTTGCGGGGCATGGCTTACGACTTTGTAAAGATTAGGTGAAAAAGAGGGAAAAACCTTTCAAGGCCGTTCCGAGCTTGTCTGAAGGCCGTTCAAAGACGGTCTGAAGGCCGTTCTTAGAGGCTCTGAAGGCCGCTTTCACATTGTCATCGAGGCTCTCTTGCAGTTTCCTTCGGCTATTCCGACAATCCGGGAAGAGTGGACATGTGGCATGGCCGTTGTCTTGTCGTTTTTTTTGTGTTATTTCCCCTTTGGGCTGCTCCGCGTCGTCCGAAAGCCATGCAGCCAGATTGAAACGTTAATTTCACCCCAAGATGCCGCGAAGGGCTTGCATTATGGAATCTTTTTCGTAACTTTGCACCCGAAACAAAACGCAACAGGGATGAATCTGAAATTACGCTTGGCGCTCATGAACTTCCTAGAGTACGCCGTCTGGGGCTCCTACCTCACGTCGATGGGCACTTATCTGGTGAAGCTTGGGCTTTCGTCGGAGATTGGATGGTTTTACGCCGTCCAGGGCATCGTCTCCATCTTCATGCCCGCCTTGATGGGCATCATCGCCGACCGGTGGGTGCAGGCGCAGCGCCTCCTCGGGCTCTGCCACGCGCTGGCCGGCGCGTTCATGTTCGCTGCCGCCCACATGGGCTACTGGGGGCGCACGGGGTGGGTGCTGCCCATGTACACGCTCAGCGTGGCCTTCTACATGCCCACGCTGGCCCTGAGCAATTCGGTGGCCTACAACGCGCTGTCGCGCGCGGGCATGGACTCGGTGAGGGACTTCCCGCAAATCCGCGTCTTCGGCACGGTGGGCTTCATCTGCATGATGTGGTTCGTCGACCTGATGGGCTTCCAGGGCAACCAGAACCAGTTCGTCGCCTCGGGCGCCGTGAGCCTCCTGCTTGCCCTCTACACGCTCACGCTCCCCGCCTGCCCCACGTCCAAGGGCCCCAGCCAGAGCCTGTCGGAGGCCTTCGGCCTCCGCGCCTTCGCGCTCTTCCGGCAGAAGAAGATGGCCCTTTTCTTCGTCTTCTCCATGCTTCTCGGCGTCAGCCTGCAGATCACCAACGGCTTCGCCAACCCCTTCATCAGCAGCTTCGCCGCCTATCCGCAGGCGGGCGGCGTGCCCGTGTTTGCGGGCACCTTCGGCGTGAGCCACGCCAACATCCTCATCTCGCTCTCGCAGATGAGCGAGACGGGGTGCATCCTGCTCATCCCCTTCTTCATGAAGCGCTATGGCATCAAGAACGTCATGCTCATCGCCATGCTCGCCTGGGTGCTGCGCTTCGGGCTCTTCGGCGTGGGCGACCCCGGCGGCGGCGTGTGGATGTTTGTCCTCTCGATGATTGTCTATGGGGTGGCCTTCGACTTCTTCAACATCTCCGGCTCGATATTCGTCGAGCAGAGCACCGACGCGTCGGTGCGGTCGAGCGCCCAGGGGCTGTTCATGCTCATGACCAACGGCGTCGGCGCCACCATCGGCACCCTTTCGGCCCAGAAGGTGATCAACGCCTTCACCTGGGACATGGTGTACCAGGGCGAGCACTTCACGGTGGGCAACTGGCAGGCCTGCTGGTTCATCTTCGCCGCCTACGCACTGGTGGTGGCTCTGGCCTTCGCCCTGCTGTTCCGTCCGCAAAAGGCATCGAAGTGAGATGGAGAAGGTGAGGGTCAGGCTCGACAACATTTCCGAAATCGTCGGCGTCGGCGACTTGGGGCTCCTCGTGCTCGCCGACACCGGGTGCAGGCGGCAGCTGGTGATACCCTGCGACAAGTACATGATGTACTTCATCGGCCTGCGCATGAACGGCAAGGCCGACACGTCGCGCCTCCTGCCCGAGGCCCTGTGCCGCATCTTCGACGCGGCCGGCGAGCGGCTTGAGGTCATCGTATCGAGTGTCGTCAATGGGGAATACCGGGCCATGATGGTCAACCCAAACACCCTCGACACGGTTTCGGTGCGTGCCAGCGACGGCGTGCTGC
>CAZVWX010000175.1:0-4626 GCA_964631105.1 uncultured Prevotella sp.
CCCCAATGGTTCCTCGACAACGCCGGACGCTACGACAACTACGACCGCAAGGGCCCGAAGGTGTTTGCCGGCGAGTATGCCGCCCACGGCAAGGGCGAGCTGAACAACTGGGAGGCAGCGCTCTCCGAGGCCGCCTTCATGACGGGGCTGGAGCGCAACGCCGACGTGGTGTGGCAGGCCACCTACGCTCCCCTCTTCGCCCATGTGGACGGATGGCAGTGGAAGCCCGACCTGATCTGGTTCGACAACCTGAGGACGGTGCGCTCGGCCAACTGGTACGTGCAGCAGCTCTACGGCCTCTACAAGGGCACCAACGTGCTCGCCACCACCTCGCAGGGCAAGCCGCTGGAGGGACAGGACGGGCTCTACGCCTCGGCCGTGGCCGACAAGGCCGCGAAGCAGGTCATCGTGAAGGTGGCCAACAGCGGCGACAGCGACCGGCAGGTGGACATCACGCTGAAGGGGAAGCGCATCAGCGGCGGCAAGGTGATTGAGCTGAAGGCCAACCCCGCCGACCAGAACACGCTCGACAACCCGGCGGCGGTGAAGCCCGTCGAGACCACGCTCGCCGGCCAGGAGGGCGCGTCGCTGGCGGCCACGCTTCCCGCCAAGAGCTTCCGCGTGTACGTGCTCGACTGCAAATAAGATTTACTTGAGACGCTGTTCCCAGTCATCATGATGACCATGATGGCTGGGAATTTTTTTGGCTGCCGCCACTTGTGTCATCCATCCGTGTCCGGCGTTTGTCCAATCCGTGCCCGGCGGTTGTCCAATCCGTGTCCGGCGATTGTCCCATCCGTGTCCGGCGGTTGTCCACTTGCAGGGGCCGCGCCTTGTGCCGGCCCGCACGCCCCGCAAGGGGCGTTCCATGCCGCGCGGATGCCCGCGCCCGGCTGCCCCCCACAGAATGTCCGCGCACATCATTTCATCCCTCCTGCTCCTTGTAGCCCGTCGGCGGCACGCCGAAGTGGTTGGTGAAGCAGCGCGTGAAATACTTCGGGTCGTTGAACCCCACCTGGTAGGCTATCTCGGTGATGTTGCGGTCGGCGGGATTGTCCACCAGGAGCGACCGGGCGATGTCGAGCCGGTAGTTGCGGATGAATTTGGCCGTGGACTGCCCCACCTCGGCCTTCAGCTTCCGGCTCACCATGTCGCGTGCCATGCCCAGGCTCTCGCAAAGCTCCTGCACGCCGAAGTCGGGATGGGTGTAGTTGCGCTCCATCACCTCCATCACCTCCTCCATGAACGGGCGCGTGCGCCCGCTCGTGGCCGCCTTGTCGGCCTCCAGGCTCTTGGCCTGGCTGGTGCGGTAGCGCTGGTCGTTCTTCAGGATGTCCTTGATGCGCTGCTGCAGCTTGGCGGGGTCGTTGCTCTCGCGCAGCACCGCCTCGATGGGGCGGTAGAGGCGGTCGGCCTCGGCCTGCCTCATCTTGCGCATCCGCACGCGGTAGGCATAGGTGGCCGCGGCGGCGAGGGCCACGAGGAGCAGGGTGACAAACCACCAGCTCTTGTAGAAGTAGGGTGTCACGCGGATGTCGACGCCCACCGTGGCCCCGCTCCCGCCGCCCGGGGCCGGCAGATAGCGCACCTCGAAGCGGTAGCTGCCGCCCGGCAGGGCCGAATAGCGCACGCTGTGCTGTCCCGGCGGCAGCGCGATCCACTCGTCGTCGAGGCCCCTCATGCGGTAGCTGTAGGCGCCCTGCGTGCCGGTGCCGTAGTTGAGCGCCGAGAACGCAATCTCGATGGAGTGGTCGGCCTCGTGCAGGTGGATGGTGCGAGCCACCGAGATGTCCTCGTCGAGCCACCGCCCGCCGGCCTGCGCCGGCTCGTTGTTCACCTGCAGGCGGGTGAGGCTGAGGTGCCCCGGATAGGCCCTGGCGCTGTTCCCGCCCTCCACCTCCACGAGGCCGCGGTCGGTGCCGAGGCAGATGCGCCCGTCGGGGGCCGCCACGGCGGAGTTGAAGTAGAACTGCGAGCTCACCAGCCCGTCGGCCTCGGTGAAGTTGGTGAACACCCCCGTGCGCGGGTCCAGCACCGAGAGGCCGTGGTCGGTGGTGACCCAGAGCGCCCCCCGGCGGTCCTCGGCGATGCCCTTCACGCCGTTGTTGGCCAGCCCCTCCTTGGTGGTGTAGGCCTTGTAGCCCCAGTGGCCGGTGGAGTCGCGGCGGTAGTGGTAGAGGCCGTAGGCGTTGCTGCCCATCCAGAGGCTCCCGTCGCGGGCCTGGCAGAACGCGTCAATCTTGTCGATGATGCCGCTCTGCTGCCGGTCGAGCTTGTACTTCGTGCGCGAGGCCACGAACATGCCCGTCCCCGTGGGCCGCGAGGCCGTGAGGACGCGCACCATGCCCTCGATGCAGCCGATGTAGAGCGTGCGGTCGCGGGCGAGCAGCGAGCCGATGCATCCGCGCACCTCGCGGCAGTTCACGAACGGGTCCTCGACGATTCGCTTCGCGAACGAGTAGAAGTACACCCCGTCGTTGGTGCCTATCCACAGGCCGCGGTTGGCGCGGTCGTAGGTGAGCGTGCCCACGAAGGTGAGCAGGGGCTGGTGCACCACGTCGGCGCGGAGCGGCTCCACGGCCCCCGTGGCGGTGCTGAGGGCGCACACGCCGCCGCCCCACGTGCCTATCCAGAGGCGCCCCTGGTCGTCGGCGGCCAGGCACGACACCGAGTTGTGCGTCAGGCCGCTGTTGGCCGTGGTGATGTGGGTGAAGGCGCGGCTTCCTGGCGCCCGCCGGTTCAGCCCGCCCTCCACCGTGCCCACCCACAGCGTGCCGTCGGCGGTGGCGAGGATGGCGTTCACGGCGTTGGGCGAGAGCGAGGCGGGGTCGGCGGTGTGGACGCTGTTCACGGCCTTGAGGAGCCGCGGCGAGAGGCGTGCCGCCCCGCCCGACTCGGTGCCCACCCAGAGCAGGCCGTGGCGCCAGAGCAGGCAGTTGACGAAGTTGCTCGGCAGCGGGTTCTCCGGGCTCGCCGCGTTCCAGTGGTCCACGTGGCCGTCGGGGGCGATGATGTCGATGCCGTTGAGCGTGCCCGCCAGCAGGCGCCCGCCGGGCAGCAGGGCGATGTCGCTCACGAAGTCGTGGCTCAGTCCGCGCCCGTCGGGGCGGTAGTGGAACTCCCGCCGGCTGAGGCCGTCGGTGGCGTAGAGCCCGCTGTTGGTGGCATACCAGGTGGTGGAGCCGGCGCGGAGGATGCGCGTGACGTAGAGGTTGTTGAACGGCGGCTGGCCGCTGAAGCTCCGTGCCTCGACGATGCGGCCGCCGCTGGCGCCGAGGCGGTGCACCGTGCCGCCATAGCCCGCGAGCACCGTGCCGCCGCCGGCGTCGGCCAGGGGCACGTCGGGGGTGTTGGAGTGGTAGGGGCGCGTGGCGATGGCCGTGACCCGCCCCTCGCCGTCGAAGGCGAGGCGGCTGATGTGCGTCGACGTGACCACCCACATCGCCCCCGTGGCGTCGCGGCACGTGCGCACCGACGGGGCCTTCAGCAGGCGGGACAGCCTGGCGGGGTCGGCGCCGCCGGCGCACTCGGGTGTCACCGGGCGCAGGGTGGTGAGCGAGAGCACCTCGGTGCATTCCTCAAACGACACCCAGAGCCGCCCGAAGCCGTCCTCGCTCACGTTGCGGCAGCTGTTGCTCCTCAGCTGGAGCCCCCGGCTGCCGATGCCGAACGAGTCGTAGCCGTAGCCGTCGTAGCGCACGAGGCCCCCGGCGCGTGTCGCCATCCAGATGAAGCCGTGGCTGTCCTCGAAGATGTCGTCGACGAAGTTGTTGGGCAGCCCGTTGGTCACGTTCATGTAGGTGATGTTGTACGAGCCGAAGCCGCCGCCCTGCGCCCGGAGCGCGGGCGCGGAGAGCAGCGTCAGGAGAAGGAGCAGGCCCAAGTGTCGCATAGGTCTCAGGATGGATGGTGTGTCGTCATGGCAAAATTACAAAATCATTTGTCCAAAAACAAATTTTTTTTAGGAAAAATGACGGGGTGGGGATGCAGGGGGGCACATCGGTTCCCGTCGGGGCCGGCGACCCCTTCTCCCCCTGTCAGCCACGGCCTAAGGGAGTGAAACGGCTGCAGACTAGGGGGCCGGCGACCCCTTCTCCCCCTGTCAGCCCCAGCGGGGCTGGACCATGAGAAACCCCAGTCCAGGGGAGTGCAGCGACCGCAGACCGGGGATGATGCCGCCCTCCCCTTGTGTGTGATATATGTTTACATTTTCTTCCTCCATCCCCCAAACCCCGTTATATCAGAAAGGCGGATTATCGCGCATTTTCATGACATTGTGACGGGTTTCCCGAAGGATTCACTTACCGTTTTGTAAACATGCGCGAAAAATCGGGATGATTTGGAAGAAGGACCTTCCTCAGACCGAAGAACGGCCTTCTTTGCCTCGAAGAACGGCCTTCTTCGATACCAAGAAGGCCGCTTACACATGGCAAGAAGGCCGTTCTTGCAATCGATGGGAGAATAGTTGACAACCGAAGTCACCCGCGCAGCACCCGCAGCAGTGCCCGCCGTGGCGGCGCGGGATGCATAAGAGGCATAGGATGCAAAGGAGGCACAGGGGGCACGACGGCACGGGACGGGACGGGACGACCAACCCCGTGGCGGACGGGTGCCCACGTGCGCCCA
>CAZVWX010000176.1:0-4613 GCA_964631105.1 uncultured Prevotella sp.
GCGTTGATGCGGTAGTCCTTCTCGCCGTGGATGCAGAGGATGGGCGTGTCCCACTCGCCCACAAACCGGTGCGGGCTGTTCTCATAGGTGGCACGGGCGTTGTCGGGCAGGTCCTTGTTCCAGTAGGCGCTCTCGTATTCCCAGTTGGAGAACCATCCCTCCTCGGTGTCGGTGTACATGCTTTCCAGGTTGAAGGCGCCGTCGTGGGCGATGAAGGCCTTGAAGCGCTTGCCGTGGTGGCCGGCAAGATAGTAGACGGAGAATCCCCCGAAGCTGGCGCCGACGCATCCGAGCCGGTCACGGTCGACAAAAGGCAGGTTGGCGGCCGCGTCGTCGATGGCCGCGAGGTAGTCGTCCATGCACTGACCCGTCCAGTCGCCCGACACCTCCTCGTTCCACTGGCTCCCGAATCCGGGCAGGCCGTGGCGGTTGGGGGCCACGACGACGTAGCCGTGGGCGGCCATGATGGCGAAATTCCACCGGTAGCTCCAGAACTGGCTCACCGGACTCTGCGGCCCGCCCTCGCAATAGAGCAAGGTGGGATACTTCTTTGCCGGGTCGAAATGGGGCGGCAGGACAATCCACGTGAGCTCCTGGCTGCCGTCGGTGGTCTTCACCCAGCGCTGCTGGATGGTGGCGTCGGCAAGCTGCGAGAGAATGTGCTTGTTCTCGAAGGTGACCTGCTCCACCTTGGCCTGCCCCTCCTTTTTCGCGGGGGTGACCACATAGATGTCGTCGGGGCGGAGCATGGAGTGGCGCGTGGCGATGAGCTTCCTGTCGCCGAGCGTCTGCACCGAGCCGTAGTCGTTCCAGCTCTCGTCGGTCACTTGCCGCACCACGCGGTCGAGCGTCACCTGGTAGATGCGCTCGGTGGCGTGCCAGCAGGCGGTGAAATAGAGGCTCCTGGAGTCGGGAGCCCAGGTGTAGTCGTCCACATTGGTGTCCAGGTTGTCGGCGTCGGTCAGGAAGGTCTTCTCTCCCGTGGCCCGATTGTAGAGGCAGAGGCGGTTGAGGTCGCTCTCATAGCCGTCGCGCCTCATGCTCTGCCAGGCAACATACTTGCCGTCGGGCGAGAACTTCGGGTTGACGTCGTAGCCCACGTTCAGGCTTTCCAGGCTCTTGTCATTCACCTTCTGCGGCCCCAGGCTGCGCGTGAGGTCGGCCGACTTCACCGCTTCCTCGTAGGCCTGCCGCTGGGCCTCGTCGGCAAAGTGCTTGCACAGGTTGTCGGTGGCGCCCGTCGCCAGGTCGTACAGATAGATGTCGGTGTCGGTGGAGTTGGCGTAGGCCACGCCCGTCCGCTTGCGGCTCGTATAGGCTATCTGCCTGGAGTCGGGGCTCCATGCCAGCTGCTCTATGCCGCCGAAAGGCGCCACGGGGCACTCGTAGGGCTCGCCTTGCATGATGTCGCGGCCCTGGCCGATGCTTCCGTCGGCGCCGACCTCAGCCACGAAGGGGTGGGCGATGGTTTCCACGTAGTGGTCCCAGTGGCGGTAATTCATGTCGGTGACGAGGCGCCCCGTGGCCAAGGGCAGGTCGTCGGGGTTCTTGGCGATGGTGCCATGATAGGGCAGGCTCTTCACGAGAATCACTTTCGAGCCGTCGGGCGAGAAGCGGAACGCCTCGACATCCGTCTCCGAATGCGAGAGCTGCCGCCGTGCGGTGCCGTCGGCGTTCATCATCCACACCTGTCCGTCGCGCAGGAAGGCTATCTTGCCGCCCACCCACGCCGGTTCGGTCTCGTTCTTCCCGTCGGCAGTAAGCAGGCGCCGGCCCTTTCCGTCGGCCTCCATTACATAGATGACCTGGTGGCTCTTGTTCTCCTTCACGCTGTAGTAGCCCACCTGGTAGGCCACACGCTTGCCATCGGCCGACGGCGCCACAGCCCCGATGCGGCCCATGGCCCAAAGAGCTTCCGGCGTCATGAGGTCGGAAGCGAGCCGGATGTCGTTTTCTCCTATCATGTTTTGTGCATTTGCCATGCTGCCGCCCGCAACGAGCGAGGCGGCCAGCAAGGCGGTCTTCAGCATTCCTTGATGCATGGTCTTTCCAAACATTGTCGTCAGCAGCGTCATGGTTTCACTTTCTCTGGTTCTTTTTCCTGCGGTCCAGCTCGGCCTGGCGCTGCCTGATTTTCTCCTGCTCGCGCTGCTGGTACTCCTGCATGGCCTGCATCCTCGCGGCCAGGCCGCTCATCTTCTTGGGGTTGTCCTTGTTCTTGTTGTAGTTGGCCTCAAGAATGGCGAGCAGCTTCTCGTCGTTGGTGGTCTTGCGCAACGTGAACATGATGGCGGCCGACATGATGAGGCTGATGAAGTAGTAGAAATTCAGCCCCGAGGAATAATCGTTGAAGATGAAGAAGAAGAAGAGGGGCATGAGGTACATCATCCATTGCATCATCTTCATCTGCTCGGCCTGCTGGCCCACCATCTGGTCCTTCTGCAACTGCATGGAGAACCAGGAGTAGACGATTTGCGCGGCGCAGAAGAGAATGCACGTGAGCGAGAGGTGATCGCCGATGAGCCACAGGTTGGAGCCCCACTCCCATATGGGGTCATAGGTGGACAAGTCCTTCATCCACAGGAAGCTCTCACCCCGTAGCTGGATGGCGTTAGGCACGAAGTTGAACATGGCCACCCAGATGGGCATCTGGATGAGCATGGGCAGGCATCCGCTGAGCGGCGACACGCCGTACTTGGCGTATTCGGCCATCATGGCCTGCTGCTTCTGCATCTGGTCCTCGGGCTTGTCGAACTGCTTCGTGGCCTCGTCGAGTTTGGGCTTGAGCACGCGCATCTTGGCCGACGACATGTAGCTCTTCTTCACCATGGGGTAGGTGATGAGCTTGAGCAGGAGCGTGATGAGGATGAGCACTACGCCCATGGAGAACCCCCACTTGGTGAGCCAGGTGAAGACCGGCATGGTGAACCAGCGGTTGATGATGCGGAAGAGCGGCCACCCCAGGTCGACGATGCGCTCCATGTCGAGCTCCTTGCCGAAGGCGCTCTCCTTCTCCACGCTTTTGAGGATGTAGAAATCGTTCGGTCCGTAATAGAACTCCAGCTCGGTGGGCTTCTTCCCGCTCGGGTCGAAGGCCGTCTTCATGCTGGCCTTGAAGTCCTTGAGATAGCGCACGGAGTTGTTTTCCTGTGCTTTCTTGTCGTACACCGTGCTCTGCATGTCGGCTCCTGCGTCGAATCCGTCCTTGGCGATGACCACGGCAGAGAAGAACTGGTTCTTGAAAGCCACCCAGTCGGCGGGCTCCTCGGTAGTCTTCTGCTTGTCGGACGACTCGCTCAGGTGCTTGATTCCGCCGTCGGAATGCTTCCAGTCGAGCCGCGCGTAACGGTTTTCGAAGGTGAAGCCGCGCTCCTGCTCACGCACCCGCTCATGCCAGTCGACGGCTATGCGTGAGGCGTTCGGGTCGAAGAGTCCGGCCATGCCCGTGGCCCAGAGGCTCATGTGGAGCATATAGTCGCGCCCGAGCCTGTAGCTGATTTGCAGCGACTTGCCCTTTCCGGCCACGGCCGTGAAGGTGACGGTGGAGTCGGTGAGCTGCGAGGGAGTGAAATAAAGGTCCTGCGTGCTGATGTTCATCTCCTTGGCCACGAGCGTATAGTCCAGTCGTTGGTCCTTTCCCTGGAAGAGCGTGACGCCTCCCCGGTCGTCGTGCTTTCCGCTCTTGTCGGCGATGTCGTGGCCGACGTAGCGTTTCGAATCCTTGGGATTCTTCACATAGGCCTTGGTCACGGTGGCGCCCTTCGTGCTGAAGGTGAGCGCCAGCCGCCCGTTCTGCAGAACAATGTAGCGCGGCGTGCCCTGCAGGGCGTTGTGGAAGAGGGCCGTGGTGTCCTCCAGCACCTTGGCTCGCTCGGCCTGCTGCTTGGCTTGCTCGGCCTTCAGCGAGGCCTTCCGGGCTTTCTCAGCGGCGGCCTGCTGCTTCTCCACTTGCTCCTGCTGTGCCTTCACCTCCTCCTCGGAGGGCTGGCTCCACCAGCTGAAGCCGATGAGGACCAGTGCGATGAGGCAGAAGCCGATGATGGTGTTTCTATCCATAGCTTATTTCTTCTGTTCTTTTTCAGTTCTGTATGCGATGGCCGTCTTCACGAAGTCGACGAAGAGCGGATGCGGCTTGAGCACCGTGCTCTGGTATTCGGGGTGATACTGCGTGCCGATGTACCACCGGAGGGTGGGAATCTCGACCACCTCGATGAGGTCGCTCTCGGGATTGCGCCCCACGCACATCATGCCGTTCTTCTCGAACTCGGCCTGGTACTCGTTGTTGAACTCGTAGCGGTGGCGGTGGCGCTCCTGGATGTGCTCCTTCTTATATATATTGAACACGCGCGAGCCCTGGCGCAGCACGCACTCGTAGGCTCCCAGCCGCATGGTGCCTCCCATGTCGGAGATGTTCTTCTGCTCCTCCATCAAGTCAATCACGTTGTGGGTGGTCTTCTCGTCCATCTCACGGCTGTTGGCGTCGGCATAGCCGAGCACGTCGCGTGCGAACTCAATCACCATCATCTGCATGCCCAGGCAAATGCCGAACGTGGGGATGTCGTGGGTGCGTGTGTAGTGCGCGGCGATGATTTTCCCCTCGATGCCGCGCTGGC
>CAZVWX010000177.1:0-4532 GCA_964631105.1 uncultured Prevotella sp.
CTACGACACCTCCAACAACGAGGAGTGGCTCAGGCACCACGCCGAGGTGGAGGACGAAATCTTCCTCCCCGTGATTCACCAGCTGGAGAAGAAAAGCCGGCAAAACGATGTCAGCGTGAAGATTTCGAACATGATTCACCAGTCGCCGGGCAACGACGAGACGCTCTCGCAACGCGAGAAGGATGTCATCATCAGCCTGGTGCAGGGCATGTCGAACAAGGAGATAGCCGACCATCTGAACATCAGCATCAACACCGTGATAACGCACCGCAGGAACATTGCCCGCAAACTTCAGATTCACTCGCCCGCCGGACTCACCATCTATGCCATCGTGAACAACCTGGTGGACATCTCGGCGGTGAAGCTCTAGGCTCGCGGGGCGATGGCGCCCCGACTACAGGAACGCGCCCAGCAGCGACCCCCACCACCCCGTGTGGCGCTGGCAGGGGGTGCGCCAGGCCTTCCACCGCTCCTCGGTCAGCAGGAAGCTCTCCGCCTTGTCGCGCTCGAAGATGTCGTCGAGCTGCCGCGTAGTCCACGCATCCACAATCACCGCATTCTCCTCATAGTCCCACCGCAGGCTCCGTGCATTGAGGTTGGCCGAGCCGACGGTGCAGAAGCTGCCGTCGACCATGATGATTTTGGTGTGGTGGAAGCCGGGAGTGTACATCCAGATGCGGCACCCCTCCTGCATCAGGCGGTGCGCGTTGTAGAATCCCACATCGGGAGTGAGCGGGATGTCGCTATGAGTGGACAGCATGATTTCCACCTTCACGCCGCGGCGGACGGCGTTCCGGAGCGCCTTCTTCAGGCTTCGGCTCAATGTGAAATAGGGACTGATGATCTTGATGCTGTCGCGCGCGTCGTTGATGGCGTCGACGTAGAACGTGCGGATGATGTCGCTCGACGTGTGCGGCTCGCGGTTGATGATGCCCACAGTCTTGTGATAGCGCGTGGGGGTGTCGTCGGGCTTCAGCCCCAGGAAGTAGTCGGGCGGGCGGTAGCCGCGGAAGTATTTTGCCCCGTGCACGTTCTGGCGTGACACCTTGTTCCACATTTTCAGGAAGATGCGCTGCAGCGTGTTCACCTCGCTCCCGTCGATGCGGCAGTGCATGTCGTTCCACGAGCCCACCTGCGCCGTGCCCTTGATGTAATAGTCGGCCACGTTCATCCCGCCCGTATAGGCTATCTGTCCGTCGATGACGACAATCTTGCGGTGGTCACGGTTGAAGACCGCCTGCACCCAGGGGAACCTCACGGGCGAATACTCGTAGATCTCGATGCCGAGCGCGCGGATGGCCTGGATGTCCTGCTTGCGCATGGGCTGGTTGTTCGACACGTTGCCGAACCCGTCGAAGAGCAGCCTCACCTCGACACCCTCCTTCACCTTGGGGGCCAGATGGCCGACGAGCAACTTGTTGATGGAGTCGTTGCGGAAGTTGAAATACTCCATGTGGATGCTGCTCCGGGCCTGGTCGATGGCCCGGAAGAGGTCGTCGAACTTCTCCTGCCCGCTGGTGAGCAGGGTCACCGCGTTGTCGTGCGTGAACCTCACGCCCTTGGCTTCCAGCTGCCTTACGATGAGGCTGTCGCTGCGCTGCGCCGCCAGGGTGGTGGCGGCCAGCAGGACCAGCAGGGTTATGAGGCTTCTCTTCGTCATGGCCGGTGTCAAATCATACAAGCATAATGGTCGACAATGCCCTTGAGGCGGTTGTCGCCGTCGACGACCAGCACCGTGTGGATGCGGTATTTCTGCATGACGTGCTGCACGGCGGTAATCTTCGTGTCGGGGCGCACCGTCTTCGGCTTCGCGGTCATGATTTCAGCCACGGTGTGGTTGAAGAACTCGGCCTGCCAGCGCTCCATGGCCCTGCGGATGTCGCCGTCGGTGATGAGGCCGTCCACGCGCCCGTCGGCCGCGAGCGACACGCCGAGCCCGAGCTGGCCCTTGCTCACCTTGATGATGGCGTCGCCGAGATGCATCTCCTTGGGCACGACGGGCAGGTTGTCGGTCCGCATCACGTCGGCGGCCGTGGTGAGGAGCCGCTTGCCCAGCTCGCCGCCCGGATGGAACTGGGCGAAGTCGCGCGGCTTGAAGTCGCGCACATACATCAGGGCCACGGCCAGCGCGTCGCCCATGGCCAGCGCGGCGGTGGTGCTGCTTGTCGGGGCCAGGTTGAGCGGGCACGCCTCGTGGTCCACGCTCACCGTGATGTGGATGTTGCTGTATTTGGCCAGTAGCGAGGCGGCGTTGCCCGTCATGGAGATGATGGGCACGTGCATGTGGAGCACCATGGGGATGAAGCGCAGCAGCTCGTCGGTCTGGCCGGAGTTCGACAGGGCCAGCACCACGTCGTCGGGCGTCATCACGCCCAGGTCGCCATGGTAGACGTCGAGGGGATTGATGAAAAACGCCGGCGTGCCCGTCGAGGCGAGGGTGGCGGCAATCTTCGCGCCGATGTTCCCGCTCTTGCCCACGCCGGTCACAATCACCTTGCCACGGCAATGGAACATCATGGCTACGGCCCGCCGGAAGTTGTCGTCCAGCTGGCCCACCAGGGCGGCGACGGCCCCGGCCTCGTCGGTCAGGCACTGCCGCGCATAGTCGAGCGCGTGACCTATTCTTTGTTCTGCTTCGTTGTTTATCATCGATTTCAGTCTTTCAGCAATTGCCCCACGAGGGCGTCCAGCCTGCCGAGCTCCAGCATGTTGGCGGCGTCGCTGAGCCCCTGGTCGGGATTGGGGTGCACCTCGAAGAAGTAGCCCGTGGCCCCGAAGGCCTTGGCGGCCAGGGCCATCGAGGGCACGAACTTGCGGTCGCCCACGGTCTTCCCCTCGCCGGCGCTGGGGCACTGCACGCTGTGCGTGCAGTCCATGACGACCGTCGGCACAATCTGCCGCATGTCGGCGATGTTGCGGAAGTCGACCACCAGATTGTTGTAGCCGAAGCAGTTGCCCCGCTCGGTGAGCCACACCTCGGCGGCTCCGCTGTCGAGGGCCTTCTCCACCGGGTAGCGCATGTCGCGCCCGCTGAGGAACTGGGCCTTCTTGATGTTCACCACGCGCCCCGTGCGGGCCGCCGCGGCCAGGAGGTCGGTCTGCCGGCAGAGGAAGGCGGGAATCTGGAGCACGTCGCACACCTCGGCGGCGGGCGCGGCCTGCCAACTCTCATGGATGTCGGTGAGCACGCGCAGCCCGTACTTCTGCTTCACGTCGGCCAGCATCTGCAAGCCCCGCTCCAGCCCGGGGCCGCGGAAGGAGTGGATGGAGGTGCGGTTGGCCTTGTCGAACGACGACTTGAAGATGATGTCGACGCCGTACTTGCTGTTGAGGCGCACCAGCTCGGCGGCCACGGTGTCGAGCAACGCCGCCGACTCGATGACGCAAGGACCGGCGATGAACACTGTTTTCATATCCTTATTATGCAGAAATAGACAAGCAAAGGTACGGATTTCGAGCCAAACGGCCAAACGATTAACGTTTGTTTGCACACAAATCAAAAAAATCCACCGGAAAGGTTGCAGCTTACGAAGAAAGCCATTACTTTTGCACCGAAATCTTAACGAAATCGATGCCGCACGGCATGATTCCGGTTGAGGTAAAAAGATAGATTTAAGGTATAACAATTCAACAACCAAAAGAAAATGAAAAAGTTTCTGATGACGTTGGCCGTCGCCGTGACGGCCATGAGCGCCAGTGCGCAGGTGTATGTGGGCGGCAACTTCGGGGTGAGCTCGCACAAGGTGGAAGGCAGCGACACCAAGACCGAGTACGCAGTGCTGCCCGAGGTGGGCTACAGCTTCAACAACTCGTGGGCCGTGGGCACCACCGTGGGATTCGGCAAGGGCAACCCCATGAACAACGGCGACGAGGCCACGCTGCGCAACTACTTCACCGTGAAGCCCTACGTGCGCTACACGTTCGTGAACTCGAAGTACGTGAACGTGTTCACCGACCTCGGCTTCGGCTATGCCCACTACAACCATGCCGACGCCTCGGTGCCCATGAGCATCAACACCTGGGAGGCCGGATTCCGACCGGGCGTGGCCGTGAACCTGAGCAAGAAGCTGAGCTTCGTGGCCCACGTGGGACTGCTGGGATGGCAGCAGGCCAAGTATGCTGACACCGACGCCGGGAAGACCACCGACTGGGGCTTCAGCCTGAACGGTAACAACCTGACGTTCGGCCTCTACTACAACTTCTGATTTCCATCCGCCGGAAGGCGGAAAACAAGGAACCGCAGAGGGGGGTGTGCCAAAGACGATGCTCTTGGCGCACCCCCTGTTTTTGTCGGAACCTGCGGCAGCAACCACTACTGCTGATGGGCTGCCGCGCCGGAGCAAGGCACGTCCCCTGCAAGTGGGCATTCGCCGGAGCGATGGGCGCAGACCTTGCTCCACCTCAAGAAAAGCCGGCTTGCATTGTCAACTATTCTGTCTTCGATTTCAAGAACGGCCTTCTTGCAAAGTGTAAGTGCCCTTCTTGGCATCGAAGAAGGCCGTTCTTCGAGGCAAAGAAGGCCGTTCTTCAGA
>CAZVWX010000178.1:0-4512 GCA_964631105.1 uncultured Prevotella sp.
CTCAACGAGAACATCGACGTCATCGTGGCCACCATCGCCTTCGGCATGGGCATCGACAAGCCCGACGTGCGCTTCGTCATCCACTACGACATCCCGAAAAGTCTGGAAGGCTACTACCAGGAGACGGGACGGGCCGGGCGCGACGGCGGCGAGGGACTCTGCATCGCCTTCTACGCCCGGCGCGACCTGGACAAGCTGAAGAAGTTCATGGAGGGCAAGCCCGTGGCCGAGCAGGACATAGGCCGACAGCTGCTCCAGGAAACGGCCGCCTACGCCGAATCGTCGGTGTGCCGCAGGAAGATGCTCCTGCACTACTTCGGCGAGGAGTACCCCGAGGACAACTGCCACAGCTGCGACAACTGCCTGCACCCCAAGACGCCCGTCGAGGCCAAGGACCTGCTCGTGGTGGTGCTCAAGGCCGTGAAGGTGCTGAAGGAGAACTTCCAGCAGGAGTATGTAGTGAACTTCGTCAAGGGCGTGGCCAACGACGACATCGTCTCCCACAAGCACGACCAGCTGGAGGAGTTCGGGGCCGGGGCCGACGACGACCCGAAGCTCTGGAACCCCGTGGTGCGCCAGGCCCTGCTCCTGGGCTACCTGCGCAAGGACGTGGAGAACTACGGGCTGCTGAAGCTCACCGAGAAGGGGAAGCGGTTCATCAAGCGCCCCGTGTCGTTCATGATTGTGAAAGACAACGAGTTCCGCGACGACTTCCAGGACGAGGGCTCCACGCCCACGGGGGCACTCGACAACACGCTGCTGAAGATGCTCGATGAGCTGCGCCACCACGTGGCCCGCAAGAACAAGCTGCCGCCCTACGTCATCTTCCAGAACATCTCGCTGGAGCAGATGGCCACCATGTACCCCGAGACGCTGGAGGAGCTGCAGCAAATACAGGGCGTGGGCGCGGGCAAGGCCCGCCGATATGGCAGGGAGTTCTGCAAGCTCATCAAGAAGTACTGCGACGAGAACCAAATAGAAAGGCCCGAGGAGTTGCGCGTCAGAACCGTGGCGAAACGCTCCATGCTGAAGGTGAGCATCATCAACAGCATCGACCGGAAGGTGGCCCTCGACGACATTGCCGAGGCCAAGGGGCTCGACTTCGACGAACTGCTCGACGAGGTGGAGGCCATCGTGTACAGTGGGACGAAAATCAACATCGACTACTTCCTCGACGAGGTGATGGATGAGGATCACGTGGACGACATCTTCGAGTATTTCCGCGAAAGCGAGTCCGACGACCTCGACACGGCCGTGGAGGAGCTCGGCAGCGACTACACCGACGAGGAGATACGCCTGGTGAGAATCAAGTTCCTCTCGGAAATGGGCAACTAGGGGGCCGCCTCTGCCGGCACAAGCGCATGGCGCCGTGGATTCCATCGCCGTGCGCTGCGCCCATTCCATGTGGCGATGTTCGTGCTAAGGGATGCCCATAGCTTGTTGGCAGCCCCGACGGGACTGAAGTCCCCAATAACCCCGGGCAAGCGAAGCGCGGCCTGGGGGAAGGCAAGTCGGAAATGCGAACGACTCACTGCTTCGAAGATGCACAACTTGCAAAGCGAAAGATTTTGATTATTGGTGTCCGCTAAAACTTTTTTGACCGTCAACAGCTATGTAAAAATAAGTTAGGATGAATTCCTCGCTTGGAATCCAGCCTTTTCCTGTTACCTTTGTTTCTGCTAATCAAACCAGACAACTATGGGCAAAGGCACTCATTCTATCGGACAGCCGGTCTTCGGTCAGCTAATAAGTCAGCTAATAAGTTTGCTTGACAGGCAAAAAATCGCCCTTTTATGCTTCTGTTTGAAAGAAATTCAGTATATTTGCAGCACCCATGATATGACAGTTGGCCGCAAGGCCGGCCGGAATGCAGGGTGACATATACGGATAAGGCGTTTACTAACGCTTTGTTCTTGACGTGCGGAAACTTCGCAAACTTCTAATCACTGTCAAGAATGGAGCAGCAGCGGATGCCATGGGATATGTATGCACGAGCCACATGCACGTGCCGCGAGGCGTGTGCGTGGGCGCAGACTACATATCGCGTGGGTCTCTGTGTTGCTCATTCTAACAGTGATGGGCAATGCGAAGGCCTCCGCGCGTGGGAATGAGCGAGTAACAGCGACCCACGCTTTTTTGTATATGGCTGGAAACTTTGCGCTTTGACGGTGTGCCCGGGGTTGCAGCACGATTGCTTTTTTGCCATGCATGCAACAAACAGCGGGCCGGTGGCCCGGAAGGAACGCTTGATGTGGGTCGACTGGATGAAGGCGGTGGGAATCTTTCTGATTGCCTATGGGCATTTGTCTTCCATAGGAGAAAGCTATGTGTACGCGTTCAACGTCCCCGTGTTTTTCATCATCTCGGGCTTTCTGTGCAAGCATGAGTCCGACAACCGCGTGTTTTGGAAAAAGTTGTGGTTCAACCTCATCGTCCCCATGCTGCTGATTTGCATCATCAGGTGGGGGATTGACAGTGTCAAGGCCGTCATCAACGGCAGTTTCAGCTTGGCGGCCCTGCTGTCGCGCCTGCCCAAGGCTTTGGCGGGCTTCCACGAGGGAGTGGGCGAGCTGTGGTTTGTCTATACGCTGGTCTTGCTGAAGGTAATCCTGCAGTTCACTCCCCAAAGGCGCGGCTGCCAAGCCCTGCTCTTTGTGGCGTTCACCGCCGCGGGAGTCGCCATCGGCAGATGGAATCCCGTGTTCATGGGTGTCAGCCTTGGCGAGACCTGCAACGCTGTTGTCGACGTGTGCCTAGCTTACCCGTTCTTTATTTCCGGCTTTTGGATGAGGAGATGGAAAGCCGCCCTGCGCCGCCCTCTCTCCTTCTGGACGGGGGCGATGGTGTTGCTGGCCGGCGCTTTCGGGCTTTGGGTCAGCGGAAAGTACAACGGCATCGTCTATATGTTTGCAAACAAATACGGGAGGAGTCTGCTGCTGTTCTTTCTTGGCGGATACGCCGGCACCGCCATGACATTTGTCTTGTCGAAATGGCTTGACAGATGGAGGGTGGAATGCGTGGTGGACATATCCAAGGGAACCATTCTCATCCTGGGATTCCACATGTACATTCTCCGGGATGTCGTCAGGGAGCTTGCCCCCGCGGCCTCGCCCCTCGACTTGGTGTATGCCATGGCGGTCGTCCTGGTGTTCGTCCCCTTCATCCGTTTTGCCGAAAGGCATTTGCCCTATCTCATCGGCAAATGCAGGGCGGGATGACCGCGTGCGGCAGCTTTCCCCTTGATATGCTTTCCTCCCCCGCCATGCCCTTCCGTCCGTTCCTGTTTCCGTCCCGTCTCGGCTGTTGCCGCATATGCGCAAAGCCGCCGGCAGGGCATCCTCGGGAGTGGAGGAGGGCCTTGCCGGCGGTCGTGGATGGTTGGGAGTGTGTGGAGCGGTGCTTGCCTGCGCCTACTTCAGGATGAGGCGGAAGCTCATGTCCTCTGACGCACCGCTGTTGACGTCGTAGCTGACGTCATAGAAGTCGCGCTTCGTCACCATCTGCCTCCGTCGGGGTGGGCGTAGCCGCCGCCCCAGCGCGTGTAGGCCTGCTCGGTGATGCCGTGCTTGTGTAGGGCGTGGCCGAGCCCGTGGGGTCGGTCATGTTGCCGGCAGTCCTCCTCCTAGAATTCGGCGTTCTTCGGCGTGCGCGGGAAGGGGATGACATCGCGGATGTTCTGCATGCCCGTGACGAAGAGGATGAGGCGCTCGAAGCCCAGCCCGAAGCCGGCGTGGGGGCACGAGCCATAGCGGCGCGTGTCGAGATACCACTTGTAGTCGGCCTCGTTCATGCCGCGCCGCTCCATCTCGGCCGTGAGCTTCTCGTAGCTCTCCTCGCGGACGCTGCCGCCGATGATCTCGCCGATGCGGGGGAAG
Source organism: uncultured Prevotella sp. (assembly GCA_964631105.1). Taxonomy (GTDB): domain Bacteria; phylum Bacteroidota; class Bacteroidia; order Bacteroidales; family Bacteroidaceae; genus Prevotella. Next base: position 3,876 of record CAZVWX010000178.1, read on the forward strand.
AGCACGTCGGTGCCCTGCATGGTTCGGCCGTCGGCGTTCTTCTTCATGTAGAAAGCCTTGATTTCGGTGGGATAGTCGGTCATGATGACGGGGCGCTTGAAGTGCTCCTCCACGAGGTAGCGCTCGTGCTCGGAGGCGAGGTCCATGCCCCAGCCCGTTATCGGGAACTCAAACTTGTGGCCGTCTTTCACGGCTTGCTGGAGGATGCTGATGCCCTCGGTGTAAGGCAGGCGCACGAAGTCCTCCCTGACCACCGACTCGAGCGTAGAGATGAGCGTCTTGTCTATCATCTTGTTGAGGAACTCGAGGTCGTCCTTGCAGTTGTCCAAAGCCCAGCGTACGCAATACTTGATGAAGTCCTCCTCAAGGTCCATCAGCTCGTCTTTGTCCATGAAGGCCACCTCCGGCTCAATCATCCAGAACTCGGCGAGATGGCGCGGCGTGTTGCTGTTCTCGGCGCGGAATGTGGGGCCGAAGGTGTAGATGGCTCCGAGCGCCGTCGCCCCCAGCTCACCCTCGAGCTGCCCGCTGACGGTGAGGTTGGTCTTCTTGCCGAAGAAGTCCTTGTCGTAGTCCACCTGCCCGCTCTTCGCTATGCGGTCGAGGTCGAGCGTGGTTACTTGGAACATTTCGCCTG
>CAZVWX010000179.1:0-4480 GCA_964631105.1 uncultured Prevotella sp.
TCGACAAGATGCAGCAGGTGGGGTTCAGCTGCGACGGCATCGTGCTCAACGCCGGGGCCTACACCCACACGAGCATCGCCCTGCTCGACTGCATCAGGAGCCTGAAGTGCCCCGTGGTGGAGGTGCACATCTCCAACGTGCACAAGCGTGAGGAGTTCCGCCACCACAGCTGCATCAGCGCGGGGTGCCTGGGCGTGATTTGCGGGTTCGGGCTCCAGAGCTACGACCTCGCCATAGAAGGACTGCTGGCCCACGCCGGCGGGGAACGATGAGCGACGGCGAGGCCCTGGAGCGGTACGTTCTGGCCCACACCGAGCCCGAGGGCGAATACCTGCACCGGCTGTGGCGGGCCACCAACCTGCACACCCTGCACGGCCACATGGCCAGCGGGCACCTGCAGGGGCGCCTTCTGAAGATGATTGTGGAGCTGGTGCGCCCGCACGACATCCTTGAAATAGGAACCTTCGCGGGCTACAGTGCCATCTGCATGGCACAGGGGCTGCGCCAGCTGCAGCGAGAGGAGGGCACGTGGCGGGGCTGCGTGCACACCTTCGAGGTGAACGACGAGATGGAGGACTTCGCCCGGACGTGGATAGAGGGCTCGGGGCTGGCGCCCTGGATCGACTTCCGCATCGGCGACGCGAAGGCCCTGGCTCCCGCCATGGGCGTCGACTTCGACATGGCCTTCATCGACGGCAACAAGCGCACCTACCGCGACGACTACGAGATGACGATGGGCGTGCTCAGGCCGGGAGGGCTCATCGTGGCCGACAACACGCTCTGGGACGGGCATGTGGTGGACCCAGCCTACGGGCGCGACCGGCAGACGGAGGGCATCGAGGACTTCAACGACGCGGTGGCCAGTGACCCGCGGGTGGAGCAGGTGATGCTGCCCGTGCGCGACGGACTGACGCTCATCAGAAAGAAGAAGCCAGGCACCGGGCCCACGGGCCCGGACGGACAGAACAAACATGAACAAAACATAACCCAAAACCATACGGAAGCACCATGGAAATCATCAACTTGAGTGACCAAAACAGCATCATCAACCAATACCTGGCCGAGATTCGGGATGTGGAATACCAGAAGAACCGGCTGCTCTTCCGCAACAACATCACGCGCATAGGCGAATACATGGCCTTCGAGATTTCGAAGACCATGAGCTATGAGCCGCGCGACATCACCACGCCGCTGGGCACGGCACGCGTGAACGTGCCGACGGACAAAATCGTGCTCGCCACCATCTTCCGGGCCGGACTGCCCTTCCATCAGGGGTTCCTCAACGTCTTCGACCACGCGGGCAACGCCTTCGTGTCGGCCTACCGCGAATACCGCGACGAGGAGCGGCACGAGGTGGGCATACACGTGGAATACCTGGCCACGCCGAGCATAGAGCAGAAGAACCTGATCATCGCCGACCCGATGCTGGCCACCGGAGGAAGCATGGAGCTGGGCTACAAGGCCTTCCTCACCAAGGGCACGCCGCGCAGGATTCACGTGGCGTGCGTCATCGCCACACCCGAGGGCATCGCACACATCCGCAGCTCCTTCCCCGACGACAAGACCACCATCTGGTGCGCCGCCATCGACCCGGGGATGAACGAGCACAAGTACATCGTGCCCGGCTTCGGCGACGCCGGCGACCTCTGCTACGGCGACAAGCTCTGAGCCCGCAGGCGACGCGCCTCTTTTTTTCACAAACATATGCTTCAATTACAATTCAACAAACGGGACAAGCTCTGGTTCCACCGCTTTGCGAACAAGGGCTATGCCCTCTTTGCCGTTCTCGGGCGAGAGGTGCTCATCGGCACGCTCAGCGTGGCCACCCTGCAGCACGCCAAGGCTGCGGGCATCAGCACCGACGTGTTCCGCGCCACCGACTCGATGGCCGTGACGCAGGGCGCCGACCTGGCCGAGGTGAGCGTCACCGCGACGCGGGCGCCGCTCTCCGAGAGCCAACAGGCAAGAATGGTAACTGTGCTGAGCCGGGAGGACATCGCCCAGGCGCCGGCACAAAGTGTCAACGACCTGCTGAAGTATGCCGCGGGCATCGACGTGCGACAACGGGGGCCTCTCGGCGCACAGACCGACGTGAGCGTGCGCGGGGGCAACTACGAGCAGGTGGCCGTGCTGCTCAACGGCATCAGCGTGGGCGACCCGCAGACGGGCCACAACAGCATCGACTTCCCCGTCGACCTCGACGACATCGAGCGCATTGAGGTGCTCGAAGGCCCGGCGGCACGCGTCTACGGCACGTCGTCGCTCCTGGGGGCCATCAACATCGTGACGCGCCCCGCCGCCCACGCGACCATGACGGCACGCGCCGCGGCGGGCAGCTACGGATATGCGGCCGCGGGGCTCGGGGCCTCGTTCGGCGGAACACGCTGGAGGCACCTGGCGTCGGCCTCCGGACAGCGCAGCGACGGATACAGCCGCAACAAGGAGGGGCGGCTGAACGCCGACCTGAAGGGCGCCAAGGCCTTCTACCAGGGCTCCTACGCCGACGACGACGTGACCGTGGACTGGCACGCGGGGCTCTCGGTGAAGGACTTCGGAAGCAACACCTTCTACGGCGCAAAGTGGGACGACCAGTTCGAGCACACGCTGAAAACCTTCTCGGCCCTGCAGGCCACCACGCGCCGCGGTCGCCTGCACCTGCACCCCGCCATCTACTGGAACCGCAACCTGGACCGCTTCGAGCTCTTCCGCGACGCGCCCGACAAATACCCCTACAACTATCACCGCACCGACGTGTTCGGGCTGAACCTGAACAGCTGGTTCGACTGGGCGCTGGGGCGCACGGCCGTGGGAGCCGAGATGCGGCTGGAGGACATGGTGAGCACCACGCTGGGCGAGCCGCTCGACCGGACGCGACACATCCACGGCTCCGACAGGAGATACACCAACGGCCTGGACCGCACCAACCTGCAGCTGGTGGTGGAGCACAACGTGCTGCTCAGGCGCCTCACCATGAGCGCGGGGCTCACCGCCGTGAAGAACACCGCCGCCGACATGGGCATGAGGGTGTACCCGGGGGCCGACGTGAGCTGGCGCATCGGCGGCGGATGGAAGGCCTATGCGTCGTGGAACACGTCGCTGCGGATGCCGAGCTTCACCGAGCTCTACTACTCGGTGGGAGGGCACAAGGCCGACAGGCACCTGAAGCCCGAGGAGCTGCAGGCCGTGGAGGTGGGCGCACGCTACGCCGCGGCGGGGCTACAGGCCTCGGGGGCCGCCTACTACAACCACCGCCGCAACCTGATCGACTGGGTGCGCGACACGCGGCTGGGCGACGACGCGGTGTGGCAGTCGGTGAACTACGGCCACGTGAACGGCCTGGGACTGGAGCTCTCGGCACGCGCTGACCTGCTGCGGCTGCTGCCCGCACAGCATGCGCTCGGGAGCCTGGCCGTGAGCTACAGCTACATCACGCAGGACATGGGCGAGGAGGACGGCTGGCAGAGCCAGTATGCGCTGGAGTATCTGAAGCACAAGCTTGTGGCCACGCTGGAGCTGCACCCCCTGCGCCATGTGGACGTGAGCCTGGACTACCGGCTGCAGCACCGAACGGGCACCTACACCGACACCGACGGCAGCGTGCGTCGGTACGGCACCTACGGCGTGGCCGACGCACGGGCCGAATGGCACGCGGGGCAGTGGAGCGTGTTCGCCGAGGGCAACAACCTGCTCGGCAAGCACTACGTGGACTATGGCTGCATACCCCAGCCGGGACGATGGGCCATGGGCGGCGTGAGGCTCACCATCGGGGGCGGCAAGCAAAAAAAGTGAGGCACGCTGGCCGATTTCCAGCAACTTATTTGTAATTTTGCAACCGATATGGTTTTGAACTACATTTGGATTGCATTCTTCCTCGTGGCCTTCGCCTTCGCGCTGGTGCAGCTCCTGTGCGGCGACACCACGGTGTTCCAGAAGATGGTGGACGCCACCTTCGACTCGTCGAAGACCGCCTTCGAGACCTCGCTGGGCCTCACGGGGGTGCTCGCGCTCTGGCTCGGCATCATGAGGATTGGCGAGAAGGCGGGGGCCGTGAACGCACTGGCAAGGGTGCTCAGCCCGCTCTTCACCAAACTCTTCCCCGACATTCCCAAGAACCACCCGGTGATGGGGAGCATCTTCATGAACATCGCCTCGAACATGCTCGGCCTCGACAACGCCGCCACGCCCACGGGACTGAAGGCCATGAGCCAGATGCAGGAGCTGAACCCGCGCAAGGACACGGCCACCAACCCGATGATCATGTTCCTCGTGCTCAACACGTCGGGGCTGACGCTCATCCCCACCACGATACTTGCCTTCCGCTCATCCTACGGCGCCGCCAACCCCACCGACGTGTTCATCCCCATCCTGCTGGCCACCACGGTGGCCACGCTGGCGGGCATCATCATCACGGCCCTGTGGCAGCGCATCAACCTGATGCAGCCCGTGCTCGTGGCCACCCTCGGTGGGCTCGTGGCCTTTG
>CAZVWX010000180.1:0-4479 GCA_964631105.1 uncultured Prevotella sp.
CGATGGGGGCCACGAGCAGGCCGGGGTTGGGCTTCTTGGTCTTGGCGTCGTAGGCATAGCCGATGTTGTTCAGTCCGATGCCGTTCACATCCTTCTGCACGGCCTGGGCCACGCCGGGGTCGCCGAAGACGGCCGTGCCCTTCAGGTCCTCCTGCTTCTTGCCGAGCCACTTGGCCCACGTCTCGGCGGCTCCGCACGCGTCGCTCCGCGTGTAGACCACCACGGGCGTGGCGTTGCTGTTGCCGCCCACCTGGCCCCACGTCGTCACCGAGCCGGTAATCCAGAGGCCGATGGCGGCCTCGCGGGTGAGGCCGTGCTGGAGGATGGCCTTCAGGTTGGGGTTCTTGGCGTTGATGGTGGGCACCACGGCGTCCTTGGCCACGGCGAAGCCCACGGCTCCCTTCTTCACCTCCTCGGGGGCGAGCTCGCGGCTCACCATGCCCAGGTCGACCACGTCGGCCAGAGCGTCGGTGATGCCCTTGCCCGCACCACCGGCCGAGAGGTCGATGCGCACGCCGGGGTGCAGCTTCTGGAACTCGTCGGCCCACTGCACGGCCAGGGGATAGAGGGCGAAGGCCCCCGAGAGCGAAATCTTGCCTTCGAGCTCGCCGCCGGCGGCGGTGGATTGCTTCGACTTGTTGCCGCATGACGACACGACTATGAGCAGGCCGGCTGCGAGGGCGGCGATGCCTTGTGATGTAAACCGTTTCATAAGCTTCATGTTTTGTTTGTTCGTTATTTCGTTTGTTTGCTTGTTGTTGCTGGGTTTATGGGCCTCAGAACGAGGCGATGAGCTGCACTTCGGCCAGGTGGGTGTCCTGCGCCACCTTGTGCTGCTGGTAGGTGTAGGCCGCCTGGATGCGGAAGTTCTTCAGCGGAATCACGTTGACGCCCACCTGGTAGTTGTTCGAGCTCTCTGCGGCGTCCTTGTCGGCTCGGAAGTAGTCGTAGGACAGCAGGGGCTCCACCACGCCGCCTATCTTGTAGGCCGCCAGGGCGTAGACGCCGTCGCTCTTCTTGCCGCCCGTGTTGCCGTGGATGTACTCCGAGCGCAGGGTGAGTGCGCCGTCGCTCCACTCGGCTCCCCCCGTGGTGCGTATGCGGACGTGCTCCTCGTGCAGCTCGCCGTAGCTGCCCTGGTAGTGGCCGACGGTGAAGGTGAGGGGCTTCAGCGGGCGCAGGTAGAGCAGGGCGGCCACGTCCTTCTTGTTGTTGTTGTCCTTGGTGTTGATGCCGTTGCCGTTGAACACGCCCGCCTTGTAGGACACGTAGCTGAACTTCCGCTCCTTGTCGCGCAGCACGTCGCCATAGAGCATCACGCCCACGTCGCGGCCGTTGGCCTTCAGTCCGCTCAGGTCCTGGTAGCCGTTGAGCCGGGACACCACCGCTGGGTTCTCTATCGTGGTCCACGTGGCCGGCCCGTAGAGCGTCTCCTGCGAGTAGGGCACCTTGAACTCGCCAATCTGCACGTTCAGCGCGGGATGGAGCTTCAGGCGCACGTAGGCGTCAATCACCTTCACCGACGTTTCGTATTCGGCCTGCACCTTGTAGTCCAGATAGGGCGTGAAGTCGCCGCTTGCGGCCAACCGGATGCGGCGCACGTCGAAGCCGTGGGGCGTGTCGTCGTCGCTGCTGTAGGAATAGCGCACGTTGGCGAGGCCCGAAATCTTGGGCAGCTTGATGGTCTGCGACTGGGCGGCGAGTGGCGCGGCGGCCAGGGCCGCGAGCATCCACTTGGTGAAATCTCTCTTTCTCATAACCTTGTCCTTTCTTCTTGTTCTTTCATCCGTCCGCGTGACGGATGTTTTCTGAATGCAAAGTTAGGACAAAAGGAGACGGGCGGCAATCGCACGAAAAGGGCAAATCGCATCACTTGTTTTGGTGACGGGGGTCTACCCACTTTGTGCGCCGCGGCTCACCAGGGTGGGTCAGTAGCGCTGGTGCAGGCCGCACTCGCGCTTCTCGGGCGACTCCCACCACCAGCGCCCCGAGCGGACATCCTCGCCGGGTTTCACGGCCCGCGTGCACGGCTCGCAGCCGATGCTGGGGAAGCCCCGGTCGTGCAGCTTGTTGTAGGGCACATGGTGCTTGCGCACATATGCCCACACGTCGTCCTCGCTCCAGTCGATGAGGGGGTTGAGCTTGATGAGGCCGTGCATGTCGTCCCACTCCACGAGCCGCATGTCCTTGCGCGTGACGCTCTGGGTGCGGCGCAGTCCGCAAATCCACACCTCCAGGCCCTGGAAGGCTCGCCGCAGCGGCTCCAGCTTGCGGATGGCGCAGCAGCGGTGGCGGCTTTCCACGCTGTTGTAGAACAGGTTGACGCCCTCCTCGCGCACCATCTGCTGCACCTTGTGGTAGTCGGGGAAGAACACCTCAATCTTGATGCCGTAGGTCATGTTGGTGCGGTCGATGAGCTGGTAGGTCTCGGGGAAGAGGCGCCCCGTGTCGAGGGTGAAGATGCGTGTGTCGGGCCGTTCGAGCACAATCATGTGGGTGAGGGCCTGGTCTTCCACCGACAGCGACGACGACAGGGCTATCCGCCCCTCGTATTCCCTCAGGAAGTAGGCCAGCGCCTCTTGCGGCGTGGCCGAGGCGAAGCGCTCGTTGAGCGCCTCGATTTGTCTGTCCATGTTCTTGTCTGCCATAGTCCCCTAAAGTATCATTCCTGCCCCGACGGTCTCGTTGGTGTCGGGATCGATGAATATCAATGAGCCCGTGGTGCGGTTGTGCCGGTAGGCGTCGAAGACCAGCGGGCTGGCCGTGTGGACGCTGATTTCGGCAATGTCGTTCATTCTCAGCTCGCTGAGGCCGGTCTCTTTTTCCAGCGTGTTGATGTTGCGGCGGAAGTTGATGCCGCGCACCAGGCCCACCGTCTCGAAGGTGGACTGGCGGATGACGTACTTCTTGCGCAGCTGCAGGGGCTGCTCGTTGAACCAGCACACGTCCATGGTCACGTCCTGCGAGATGGCGGGCTGCGCCTCGCCGGCCTTGACGAGCATGTCGCCGCGGCTGATGTCGATTTCGTCGTTGAGCTGGATGGTGACGCTCAGCGGGGCGAAGACCTCGTCGAGCTCGTTCTCGGCCTGCGAGAGGCGCTTCACCGTGCTTTCCAGTCCCGAGGGCAGCACGCGCACGCGGTCGCCCACGCGGAGCGTGCCCCCGGCCACGCGCCCGGCATAGCCGCGGAAGTCGCGGTACTGGTCGGAGATGGGGCGGATGACATATTGCACGGGGAAGCGGAACTCGGCGCTGCCGGTCTTGTGGCCGATGGGCACGGTCTCAAGATATTCCAGCAGGGGCTGGCCCGTGTACCAGGGCATGCGCGATGAGGCGTTGACCACGTTGTCGCCGTCCTTGGCGCTGATGGGGATGAACACGACGTGGCCGATGTGGAGCACCTCGGACATCTTCTCGTAGTCGGCCTTGATTTTGTCGTACACCGCCTCGGAGAAGTCCACCAAGTCCATCTTGTTGATGGCCACCACGATGTTGGGAATGCCCAGCAGCGAGGAGATGTAGCTGTGGCGCACGGTCTGTTCGAGCACGCCGTGGCGGGCATCGACGAGAATGATGCTCAGGTCGGCTGTCGAAGCCCCCGTGACCATGTTGCGCGTGTACTGCACGTGCCCCGGTGTGTCGGCGATGATGAATTTGCGGCGCGGCGTGGCGAAGTAGCGGTAGGCCACGTCGATGGTGATGCCCTGCTCGCGCTCGGCGCGCAGGCCGTCGGTGAGCAGCGCGAGGTTCACCTCCTCGTTGCCGCGTGCCTTCGAGGCCGCCTCGACGGCCTCGAGCTGGTCTTCGAAAATCGACTTGCTGTCGTAGAGCAGCCTTCCGATGAGCGTGCTTTTGCCATCGTCGACGCTCCCCGCCGTGGAGAAGCGGAGCAGCTGCATGTCCAAATATCCTCGTTTGTCTTCCATCCTATGTGTTGATTGTCGCGGGCCTTTGTCGTGGCCCTGTTTTGTGATTATGGTTTTTGCTTTTACGGGGCGGCGGTTCAGCCCGCCCGCAACCGGGGACTAGAAGTAGCCCGCCTTCTTCCTGTCCTCCATGGAGGTCTCCGAGCGCTTGTCGTCGGCGCGTCCGCCGCGCTCGGTGACGCGGCTGGCGGCAATCTCCTCGATGATGTCCTCCACCGAGTGGGCCTTCGACTCGGTGAGCCCGGTGCAGGTGATGTCGCCGATGGTGCGGCAGCGCACCTGCTTGACCACCACCTGCTCGGTGGGCTTCCGCTTGATGGCGGGCAGCGCGGCGAGCCACTGGCCGTCGCGGCTGAACACCTCGCGCTCGTGGGTGAAGTAGAGGCTGGGCATGGGGATGCGCTCCAGCAGGATGTATTGCCACACGTCCATCTCGGTCCAGTTGGAGATGGGGAACACGCGGAAGTGCTCGCCCATGTTCTTCCGTCCGTTGAAGATGTTCCACAGCTCGGGGCGCTGGTTCTTGGGGTTCCACTGCCCGAACTCGTCGCGG
>CAZVWX010000181.1:0-4463 GCA_964631105.1 uncultured Prevotella sp.
CTCGATGGTTGACACCGTTTGTCCTTTCTTTCCCATATCGCAAATGATTTGTTCTTTCCCGGTTCAGAAGGCCGGTGTGATGATAGTCGTGTCGTTTCTCACGTCGTCGAGGGTGATGCCCAGGCAGTAGCAGTAGATGGCCTCCCGCGCGTAGAGCCCGTTCTTGGCCTGCTGGATGTAGTAGGCGTGCGGGTTGGCGTCCACGTCGTAGGCTATCTCGCCCACGCGCGGCAGGGGATGCAGAATCTTCATGTTCGGCTTCACGTGGGCGAGCATGTCGTTGCGCAGCACGTAGACGTTCTTCACGCGCTCGTATTCCATGAGGTCGCTGAAGCGTTCCTTCTGCACGCGCGTCATATAGAGGATGTCGGCATCGGCAATCACCTTCTCGTTGAAGGCCGTGTGCTCCTGGAAGCGGATGCCGTGCTCCCGGCAGTAGACCTTGTATTCCTGGGGCATGGCCAGCTCCTTCGGGGCGACGAAGTGGAAGGTGGGGTTGAAGTGCCTCATGGCCGTGATGAGCGAGTGGACGGTGCGCCCGTACTTCAGGTCGCCTACAAGATAGATGTTCAGGTTCTCCAGCGTGCCCTGGGTCTTGTAGATGGAGTACAGGTCGAGCAGGCACTGCGAGGGATGCATGTGTGCGCCGTCGCCGGCGTTGACGATGGGCACCGGGGCCACCTCGCTGGCATACTGGGCGGCTCCCTCGATGTAGTGGCGCATGGCGATGATGTCGGCATAGTTGCTCACCATGAGGATGGTGTCCTTGAGGGTCTCGCCCTTGGTGGTGCTCGATGTCTTGGCGTCGGCAAATCCGATGACGCGCGCGCCGAGCCTGTTGGCGGCCGTCTGGAAGCTGAGCTGCGTCCGCGTGGACGGCTCGAAGAACAGCGTGGCCACCACCTTGCCCTTGAGCAGCTCGCGGTCGGGATGCAGTTCGAACTCACGGGCCATCTCGAGCAGGTAGACCACCCTCTCGCGAGAGAGGTCGGAAATCGTCACAAAGTTATGCTTTTCCATGGATATTGGGGTTTGGTCGTTGCTTTTTGCCCCCAAAGTTACACATTATTTTCGAGATAGAGGTCGAAAATCGAAAAATAGTTGTAAATTTGCAGAAGAATGAGAAGAGCGTTTATACATTTCCTCTGGGGCACGCTGGCCGCCGTGGTCGCGCTCGGGGGCCTGGCATTCGCCGCCATCTGGTGGGGATGGATTGGCTACATGCCCGACATCGCCGACCTGCAGAACCCCATCAACCGCTTCGCCACGCAGGTGTATTCGGCCGACGGCAAGGTGATGGGCACATGGAACATGAACAAGGAGAACCGCATCGTGATTCCCTACAGCAAGATTTCGCCCTACCTCGTTCACGCCCTCGTGGCCACCGAGGACGTGCGCTTCTACGAGCACAGCGGCATCGACTTCCGCGCCCTGGGCCGCGCCATCGTCAAGCGGGGCATCCTGGGCCAGGCCAACGCGGGCGGCGGAAGCACCATCACGCAGCAGCTGGCCAAGCAGCTCTATTCGAAGACCGCCCACAGCACCACCGAGCGCATCCTGCAGAAGCCCATAGAATGGGTCATCGCCGTGAAGCTGGAACGCAACTACACCAAGGAGGAAATCATCGCGCTCTATCTGAACTACTTCGACTTCCTGCACAACGCCGTCGGCATCAAGACCGCGGCCAACACCTACTTCAACAAGGAGCCCAAGGACCTCACCCTCGACGAGGCCGCCACCCTCGTGGGGCTGTGCAAGAACCCGTCGCTCTTCAACCCCGTGCGCTATCCCGACCGCTGCCGCGACCGGAGGAACGTGGTGCTCGGACAGATGCGGAAGGCGGGCTACCTGGCGCAGGAGGAATACGACTCGGCCCGGGCGCAGCCCCTGACGCTCAATTTCCACCGCATCGACCACAAGGACGGCTCGGCCGTCTACTTCCGCGAGTTCCTGCGGCAATACATGATGGCCAAGCGCCCCGACCACAAGAACTATCCCTCGTGGAACCAGGCACAGTTCGTCTACGACAGCATCGCCTGGAACAGCGACCCCCTCTACGGCTGGTGCAACAAGAACTTCAAGAAGGATGGCTCGCCGTACAACGTCTACTCGGACGGGCTGAAGGTGTTCACCACCATCGACAGCCGTATGCAGAAATACGCCGAGGAGGCCGTCTACCAGCACGTGGCGCGGTTTCTGCAGCCCGCCTTCGACAAGGAGAACCGCGACAAGCCCAACGCCCCCTTCAGCGGCAACCTAAAGCCCAAGGAGGTGAGGGGCATCATGAACCGCGCCGTGACGCAAAGCGAACGCTACCGCGGCATGCGTGCAGCGGGATACAGCGACGAGGAAATCCGCCACGCCTTCCGACAGCCCACCGACATGACCGTCTTCACCTACCACGGCGACATCGACACGCTCATGTCGCCCCTCGACTCCATACGCTACTACAAGAAGTTCCTGCGGGCTGGATTCATGAGCATGGACTCCAAGACCGGAGCCGTGAAGGCCTACGTGGGCGGACTCGACTACACCCACTTCATGTACGACATGGTGATGGGCGGCAGGCGGCAGGTGGGCTCCACCATCAAGCCCTTCCTCTACTCGCTCGCCATGGAGAACGGATTCTCGCCCTGCGACCGCGTGCCCAACGTGCAGAAATCCTACAAGGTGGGCGGACAATGGTGGACACCACGCAACTCCAGCCACGCACGCTACGGACAGATGGTGACGCTGAAGTGGGGCCTGGCGCAAAGCAACAACTGGGTCTCGGCCTACCTCATGAGCAAGCTCAACCCGAGACAGTTTGTGCAGATGCTGCACGACTACGGCATCAACAACCCCAACATACACGCCTCGATGGCGCTCAGCCTGGGCCCGTGCGAGGTGTCGGTGGGCGAGATGGTGAGCGCCTACACCACCTTCGCCAACCACGGCATACGCTGCGCGCCCCTCTTCGTGAGCCGCATCGAGGACAACGAGGGCAACGTGGTGGCCAACTTCCAGCCACGCATGAGCGAGGTCATCAGTGCCGACTGCGCCAACAAGATGCTCGTGCTGCTGCAGGGCGTCGTCGACGGCGGCACGGCCGGCCGACTGCGCTACCGCTACAAGATGGAAGGGGAGATTGGTGCCAAGACGGGCACCACCAATAATAACAGCGACGGATGGTTCATGGGCTTCACGCCACAGCTCGTCTCCGGCGTATGGGTGGGCGGCGAGGACCGCGACATCCACTTCGACAGCATGAAGATGGGGCAGGGCGCCACCATGGCGCTGCCCATCTGGGCCATCTTCATGAGGAAGGTCTACGCCGACAGGAGCCTGGGCTACGACCCCGAGGCCACCTTCGGGCTGCCCGAGGAATACGACCCCTGCGTGAAGGAGGACAACACGGTCGACATCAACGGCATAGAGGAGGTCTTCGAATAGCCCCGCGACGCGACACGGGACGCCGCCGCATGAATCGTGGCGAACATCCGCGTTTTCCAACCCCGCATCCATAAAAAAGCTAAAAAGGCGACGACTTTCTGATTTATTTCGTATCTTTGCATACAGAAAGAAAAAATCGAATCACAAACCATGAATATCTTAGAGTTAAGCGAGCAAGAGATCATCCGGCGCCAGAGCCTACAGGAGCTCCGCGCCATGGGCATCGACCCCTACCCCGCCGCCGAGTTCCCCGTGACGGCCTACAGCGACGACATCAAGCGCGACTACCGCGACGGCGAAGAGCGCGAGGTGGTGATTGCCGGGCGGATGATGACACGCCGCATCATGGGCAAGGCCAGCTTTGCCGAAATACAGGACAGCAAGGGACGCATCCAAGTCTACATCACGCGCGACGACATCTGCCCGGGCGAGAACAAGGACTTATATAATAAGGTGTTCAAGAAACTGCTCGACATTGGTGACATCATCGGCGTGAAGGGCTTCGTCTTCAAGACGCAGACGGGCGAAATCAGCGTCCACGCCCAGCAGATTACACTCCTGAGCAAGAGCCTGCGACCCCTGCCCATCGTGAAATACAAGGACGGCGTGGCCTACGACAAGTTCGACGACCCCGAGCTCCGCGCCCGCCAGCGCTACGTCGACCTCATTGTCAACGACGGCGTCAAGGACACGTTTCTCAAGCGTGCCACCGTGCTGCGCACCATGCGCAAGTTCTTCGACGACCGCGGCTACACCGAAGTGGAGACACCCATCCTGCAGAACATACCGGGCGGGGCCAGCGCCAAGCCGTTCATCACCCACTTCAACGCGCTGAACATCGACATGTACATGCGCATCGCCACCGAGCTCTATCTGAAGAGACTCATCGTGGGAGGCTTCGAGGGCGTTTACGAAATCGGCAAGAACTTCCGCAACGAGGGCATGGACAAGACACACAACCCCGAGTTCACCTGCGTGGAGCTCTACGTGCCCTACAAGGACTACAACTGGATGATGTCGTTCACCGAGCA
>CAZVWX010000182.1:0-4453 GCA_964631105.1 uncultured Prevotella sp.
TGAGCAAGCGCAAGCTGCACACGCTCGTCAACGAGCACAGGGTCTCGGGATGGGACGACCCGCGCATGCCGACGCTCTGCGGCATGCGCCGCCGGGGATATTCGCCCGAAAGCATCCGCATGTTCATCGACTCCATCGGCTACACCAAGTTCGACGCGCTCAACGACATGGCCCTGCTTGAGGCCAGCGTGCGCGACGACCTGAACCGGAGGGCCACGCGCGTGAGCGCCGTCCTGGACCCCGTGAGGCTCGTCATCACCAACTATCCCGAGGGCAAGACCGAGGAGATGGTGGCCGTGAACAACCCCGAGGACGAGCAGGGGGGCACCCACACCATCACCTTCAGCCGCAACCTGTGGATGGAGCGCGGCGACTTCATGGAGGACGCTCCCAAGAAATTCTTCCGCATGGCGCCGGGAAGGGAGGTGAGGCTGAAGAACGCCTACATCGTGCGCTGCACGGGATGCACGAAGGACGCCGACGGCAACATCGTGGAGGTGCAGGCCGAATATGACCCCGAGAGCCGGAGCGGGCTGCCGGGGGCCAACCGCCGCGTGAAGGGCACGCTGCACTGGGTGAGCCAGGAGCACTGCCAGAAAGCCGAAATCCGCGAGTACGACCGCCTCTTCGTCGAGGAGAACCCGGGAGCCGACGAGCGCGACTTCCGCGAATTGCTCAACCCCGACTCGCTGCACGTGCGCCGCGACTGCTATGTGGAGAACTTCGCCGCCGGACGGAAGCCGGGCGAATACCTGCAGTTCCAGCGCATCGGCTACTTCATGGCCGACCCCGACGGCGGCCCCGGCCACCTGGTGTTCAACAAGACCGTGGGGCTGAAGGACACGTGGGCCCGGCAAAGCAGGAAGCAGTAACCGGGCGGATGGCGGCACACGGAACGCCAGCGACGCAAGGCCGGTGCCCCGCCGCACCCGCGGGGGATGGGTGGCGGAACCAAGGCGCCTGACGAATGCAACAAAAGGAGAAGAATGGACAACGAGTATTTCAAATCGAAGGAATTCAAGGAGACACTGAGAAAATACGAGGAGATGGAAAGCGGGAAGAACGTTTTCCTGGACGCCTCTGACTTGGCCGATGTGGCGGAATACTTCAACGTCATCGGGCAGAACGGAAAGAGCCTGATGATTGCCGACGAGGCCGTGGAATGCTTCCCCGGAGCCGTGAAGCCGCTGGCCTTCAGGGCCAGGCTGGCACTGTTCCTGCACGACGACGTTGCCGAGGCCAAGCACTATGCGGCCATGATCGACGACAAGACGGACTTGGAGTACTTCTACGTCGAGGCGGAAATCATGATCGCACAAGACCAGACGGACGAGGCCAACAACTACCTGGTATCGCTGATTCCCATCATCGACGACGACGACCTGGAGGACTACTACCTCGACGTGGCCCTGCTCTTCGCCGACTATGCCTGCCTCGACATAGCCGGGGAGTGGCTCGCGCGGTCGTCGTACACCGACGACTTCGACTACCTCGACGTGGAAAGCCGCATCGCCTACAACCACAGGGAGCTGGGCAAGTGCGAGAAGCTATACAACCGGATGCTCGACGAGGACGCCTACAACGCCCACCTGTGGTACCAGCTGGCCAACACGGAGTACGGGCTGGGCAAGCTGCCCGAGGCCTTGCAGAGCTGCGACTACGCGCTGGCCATCGCCCCCGACGACGGCGAGACGCTCCTGCTGCGCGCCATCGTGCTCATCGAGCTGGGCAATTACGCCGAGGCCAAGACCACGCTCGACAAGACCGACCGCCTCGACACCGACCACGCCGAGGCCGACGTGCTCAGGGGAAGAATCCTGCTGGAGAGCGGCGACACCACCGAGGCCGTGAAGCGGTTCCGCTCGGCGCTGGAGGAGTCGGGCCACAACTTCTTCACCAGCCTCGCCGTGGCCGTGGCCTTCTTCGACGCCGGCAACTACAAGGAGGCTTACGTCATGCTCAAGGGACTGCTCGACACGCCCGACGGACGGGCCTACAACGTGGGGTGGGCGCAGCTCGCCGTGTGCGTGAAGGAGCTTGGACGGGGTACCGACGAGTTCAGGCACTGCGTGGAGGAGGCCGTCAAGACGAGTCCGAACGAGACGCGCGAGGTGCTCAGAGACTATTTCCCCAAGGGCATGGACCCCAACGATTACGTTGCATATCTGAAATTGAAACACTGAAGACTTTTAAAAAAAACAAAACACTGACGACCTCATGGGATTCCTATCATCACTGTTGAGCAACCTCAATTACTTCACCATCTTCTTCCTCATGTTGCTCGAAAGCACGGTCATCCCCGTACCCTCCGAGCTCGTGGTGGCTCCCGCGGCCTATCATGCCGCGGCCGGCAACATCCACGTGGGGCTCGTGGTGCTGGCCGCGACGCTCGGGGCCGACGTCGGGGCCTCCATCAACTATCTGGCGGGCTACTTCCTGGGCCGCCCCATCATCTACCGCTTCGCCAACAGCCGGCTGGGCCACCTGTGCCTGCTCAACCAGCACAAAGTGGAGAAGAGCGAGAAATACTTCTACGACCACGGCATGGTGGCCACGATTACGGGAAGGCTCATTCCGGGCATACGCCACCTGATTTCCATACCGGCGGGACTCGCCAAGATGAAGTACTGGCAGTTCTTGCTCTACACCACCATCGGCGCGGGAGCGTGGCACTGCATCCTGGCCGCGCTGGGATGGTACCTGCACTCCATCGTTCCCGAGGAGCAGCTGAACGACAAGATCATGGAGTACGGCGAGTACATCAAGGTGGCCATCATGCTTCTGGTGGCCGCCGCCCTGCTCTACTATATGGGCCGGTGGCTCGTGAGGCGCCGGCGTCGCATCCGCGGCTGAGGCTCCCGAGACACGC
This sequence comes from uncultured Prevotella sp., assembly GCA_964631105.1. GTDB lineage: Bacteria > Bacteroidota > Bacteroidia > Bacteroidales > Bacteroidaceae > Prevotella. Next base: position 2,870 of record CAZVWX010000182.1, read on the forward strand.
GAAGCCCGGGCTCCGGCAGGAGTCCGGGCTTCGTCGTGCCAGCGGGCCGGGTGATGCCGGGGCGGCTCCCGCCGTCCCGGGCCTACCGCAGGGTGGACCGGTACCAGTCGTAGAGCTTGGCCACGCCGTCCTCTATCTCCACCTTGTGCCGCCATCCCAGGCTGTGGAGCTTGCCCACGTCGATGAGCTTGCGCGGCGTGCCGTTGGGCTTCGTGCTGTCCCAGGCCACCTCGCCCTGGAACCCCACGGTTTGGACCACCAGCTGCGAGAGCGCCTTGATGGTGAGCTCCTTGCCCGTGCCCACATTGATGTGGCAGTTGCGAATCTCGCCCAGGGCCGGGATGGCCCCGCCGCGCCCCTCCGAGTTGTTGCGGTTCACCTCGCCGTCGGTCTTCACGCCGTAGAACACCGACGAGTATTTCTCGATGCCGATGATGTCCTTGAAGTCGACGTTGAGCAGCACGTGCACCGAGGCGTCGGCCATGTCCTCGCTCCAGAGGAACTCGCGCAGCGGCGAGCCGTCGCCCCACAACGTCACCTTGTTGTCCTCGATGCCATAGAAGGCGAGTGCCTTGAGGATGCGCTCCTCGGGCTCGCGCCCGTCCACGTTGCCCTCGCCGATGAGGGCGGCCAGCTTGGCCGTGGGGTTTACGGGGCGCTTGTCCATGTCGGTGCGTATGGCGTCCCAGTCGCCGTCGTGGATGAGCTTGGCCAGGTACACCTTGCGCATCATGGCGGGCAGCACGTGGCTGTTCTCCAGGTGGAAGTTGTCGTTGGGGCCGTAGAGGTTGGTGGGCATCACGGCGATGTAGTTGGTGCCATACTGCAGGTTGTAGCTCTCGCACATCTTCAGTCCGGCAATCTTGGCGATGGCGTACTCCTCGTTGGTGTATTCCAGGGGCGATGTGAGCAGGGCGTCCTCCTTCATGGGCTGCGGCGCGTTCTTGGGATAGATGCACGTTGAGCCGAGGAAGAGCAGCTTCTTGACGTGGTGCAGGTAGGCCTGCTCGATGACGTTGCACTGTATCTTCATGTTCTGCATGATGAAGTCGGCGCGGTAGAGCGAGTTGGCCATGATGCCTCCCACGAAGGCTGCTGCGAGCACCACGGCGTCGGGGCGCTCCTCGTCGAAGAACCGCCTCACGGCCTGCTGGTCGGTGAGGTCGAGCTCACGGTGCGTGCGTCCCACGAGGTTGCCGTAGCCGCGCGCCTTCAGGTTGTTCCAGATGGCCGAGCCCACGAGCCCGTGGTGCCCGGCCACATAGATTTTGCTGTTTTTGTCTAGCGACATGATTGTTCCCTTCTTTTTAGTTCGATGGTTTCATTGCGGCCCCGGCCCGTGCGGGCCTTGGGAGCCTTTATTCGGGCAGCTGGGCCTTCAGGTAGAGCTTGCGCACGAACTTCTTGTCGTGCTCCACCATGATGCGCACCAGCTCCTCGAACGAGGTCTTGCGCGGGTTCCAGCCCAGCGTGTTGCGGGCCTTGGTGGGGTCGCCGAGCAGCTGCTCCACCTCGGCGGGGCGGAAGTGATTCGGGTCCACCTCCACGAGCACCTTGCCCGTGGCCTTGTCGACGCCCTTCTCG
>CAZVWX010000183.1:0-4437 GCA_964631105.1 uncultured Prevotella sp.
CTTGGCCTCGTCCTGCCCGGCCACGTCGGCGAAGGTGGTCTTCACGTCGTTCTCGGCGTACACCTTGGCCCCGCTCTTGCCCAGCGAGAGGAAGCCGCCGCCCCCGGCGCCGCCCTTCATCATGCGGCGGGCGCCGAACTGCCAGAGCCAGTAGAAGACGAGCGCGGGCAGAATCCACCAGAGCACGAAGTCGAGCAGCGGCGAGTTCTTCTGCGGCAGCGTCTTGCTGAACTTGATGTGGCCCGACTTGTTGGGGCTCTTGGCCCGGATGAGGCGGTCGACGAGCTGCGGGTCGTCCATCTCGGGCGTGCGGTACTCGGTGCCGGCGGCCTTGAAGTAGACCACGTCGTCCTTGACGAGCACCTCGGTCACCTTGCCCTTCGCCACCTGGTCCACGAAGGTGGCGTAGTCGGTGTCCTTCACCGCCGGCTTGCCGAACTGCGGGTAGACGAAGGTGTTCAGAGCCAGCAGCAGGAGCATCACCCAGAAGAAGGTGTTCCAGGAGAACCACGACCGCGGCTCGCGTTTTTCTTTCTTTTCCATATATATTAATAATGTTGATGTCCCTCTAGATGCCGTTTCCAGCAAATTCCGTTCCACAGTGCCCCCATGCCGGCGGCCAACCCTCTGCAAAGATAGTGATTTATTTTGAAAAACAACATCTTTTTGACACTTCCACCGCCATATTTGAGAAAAACGGGGCAAAGGCTTTGCGGATTGCGGGAAAAAGACTAACTTTGCAACATGCGGCGGCAGGGCGCGGCCACGCGTGGCACGCGGCCCGGAGGGCCCCTCGCGCCCCCGCCATCATTTCCGGAAACGACAACCAACTATACAGAAACGAGATGAAAAGCATTTTGGAAGGAAGACCCCAGCTGAAGCAGGAGGTCGACAAGATTGCCGAGGTGGCCGGCTACCTGTGGCAGAACGGATGGGCCGAGCGCAACGGGGGCAACATCACCGTGAACATCACCGAGTTCGTCGACGACGAAATCAGAGGCCTGGAGCCCATCAGCGAGGTGAAGGCCATCGGCCAGACGCTGCCCCACCTCCGGGGGCAGTACTTCTTCTGCAAGGGAACGGGCAAGCGCATGCGCGACCTGGCGCGCCACCCGATGGACAACGCCTCGGTCATCCGCATCCTCGACGACTGCGCCAGCTACGTCATCATCGCCGACAAGGCCGTGCAGCCCACCTCGGAGCTGCCCTCGCACCTGGCCGCCCACGACCGCCAGCTGGAGCTCGGCAGCGGGTACAAGGCCACCGTGCACACCCACCCCATCGAGCTCGTCGCCATGAGCCACACGCCGAAGTTCATGGGCCGCGACGTGCTCACGAAGCTGCTCTGGAGCATGATTCCCGAGACGAAGGCCTTCTGCCCGCTGGGGCTGGGCGTGGTGCCCTACGAGCTGCCGGGCAGCGTGGCCCTGGCCGAGGGCACGCTGAAGGAGCTGGAGCACTACGACGTGGTGCTCTGGGAAAAGCACGGGGTCTTCGCCAAGGGCAAAGACGTGATGGACGCCTTCGACCAGATTGACGTGCTGTCGAAGAGCGCGAAGATCTATGTCAACGCCCGCGCCATGGGCTTCGAGCCCGAAGGCATGAGCGACGCGCAGATGAAGGAGATGAGCGTGGCGTTCAACCTGCCGCGGTAAGCGCGGGCGGGACGGGGGCGCACGGCTACCACACGCGGGGCGGATTGCCCTTACGACGGGGGCGGCGCCCCAACAATGAAAACGAGACAACAACGAAGAGACGATGACAGGACAGCAGAACACCACCGCGGCAGGCCACGACAGCGGGGCCCCGGCCGCCACACAGGGCTACGGCGAGGCCGAGCTGCAAGAGCTCCACGCCGTGCTCCACGAGATTCTGGGCGAAATCATCCGCGTGTGCGGCGTGCTCCACATCCCCTACTTCATCAACGGGGGGACGGTGATCGGCGCGAAGTTCTTCGAAGACATCCTGCCCTGGGACGACGACATCGACCTGGGCATGCGCCGCGAGCACTACGAGCGCTTCCTGCGCGAGGCCCCGGCGGTGCTGGGCAAGGACTACTTCCTGCAATGGTACGGCACCGACCCCAACACGCCGTTCTACTTCGCGAAGGTGCGCAAGAACGGCACGCTCTTCCTGGAGGAGGTGTGCCGCAACATCAGCATGCACCAGGGCATCTATGTCGACATCTTCCCCTACGACAAGGTGCCCGACAACCGGCTGCTGAGGAGCCTGCAGCGCAAGGCCGCCGTGATGCTGAACACCTGCTTCGTGTGCAAGGAGGTGTGGCCCTACCGCCATTTCGGCCATTGCGGCATCAGCCGGCCGTGGCGGGAGAACCGGGCGCGCGTGCTGCTGAAGCGCATCATCGTGACCCTCTTCAGCAAGCGCCGCATCTTCGCCTGGTTCCAGCGGGTGGAGACGCTGTGCGACAAGGGCGGCTCCCGCTACTACGGGCTGCTGCTCATCCGCAACGAGCTCATCCCCGCCGCCGACATCGACCACACGCGCCCCGTGCGCCTCGGGCCGCGCACGGTGCAGGCCATGGCCGACATGGACACCTACCTGCTGCTGCACTACGGCCACGTGGAGAAGTACCCGCCCGCGGAGAAGCGCGTCAGCCACCGCCCGATGAAACTGTCGTTCCACACCAGCTAGCCCGGCCATGAGCGTCACCACCGCCACGAAGGACGCGGCGCGGAAGGCCCTCGCGGTGTTCCGCGTCAGGCGCGACGAGCGCGGACTGGCCGCAGCGGCCCTGCTGCTCTTCGCCGCCCTGAACGCCCTCACCATCGCCAGCCACTGGCAGGCCTACACCAAGGGGGCCCGCGCGGGCTTCTGGTCCATCTTCATGACGCGCTTCCACATCTCGGGCTACGACTGCTTCTCGTGGCTCACCATCTCGGAGGGGCGCATCGACTTCCAGACCATCCGCCACCCGCTCTACGTCACCTTCCTCTATCCCATGCACTGGCTCAACGCGGGGCTCATGGAGCTCACGGGGGTGAACTTCGCGGTGTTCATGATGGGCGCGGTGCTCGTGGCGGTGTCCACCTACGCCGTGCTCTTCTTCTACCGCATCATGCACGAGGTGGTGGGCGTGGGGCGGCGCGACGCCCTGCTGCTCACGGCCCTGCTCTTCTCGTTCGCCCACGTGCTGGTGACGACGATGGTGCCCGACCACTTCGCCATCTCGCTCTTCCTGCTGCTCCTGATGCTCTACATCGCGGGCAAATGCCTGCAGAGGGGCCTCGCCCTGAAGCCCTGGCAGGGGTTCGTGCTCGCGCTCTTCGCGGGCGGCATGGCCTCGTCGGACGTGGCCAAGGCGTTCCTGGCCGGCCTCTTCGTCAACGGGCGCCGCTTCTTCCGCCCGCGCTATCTGCTCGTGGGCGTGCTGCTGCCCGTGGCCGTGCTGCTGGGCGTCAGGCAGGTGCAGTACTACACGCTCGAAGTGCCGCTGGCCGAGAAGAACGCGCGGGTGGTGAAGGCCAACGCCAAGAAGGCCGACCCCGCGAAGGTGGCGGCCCACGAGGCCTGGGGCCGGACGCACGGGATGCAACGCGCCGCCGACAGCGGACTGCTGAAGCTGATGGACTTCACCACGCCGCGCTGCGCCACGCTGCGCCACAACTACTTCGGCGAGGGATTCCAGCTGCACCCCGACCACGTGCTCGAGGACGTGTTCTGCTCGCGACCCGTCTTCGTGGCCTACCGCTGGGCAGGCAACGACGTGGTGGAGGCGCTCATCGCCGCGCTCTTCCTCGGAGGCGTCGCCGCGGGATGGCGCCACCGCTTCTTCCGCCTCGTGCTGCTGTGGTACGCCCTCGACGTCACGCTCACGCTCGTGCTCGGCTTCGCCGTCAACGAGGTGTACATCCTCACATCGGGCTGGGCCTTCATCATCCCCATCGGACTGGGCTACGCGCTCCTGCGGCTGCGGGGGCGGTGGCGGCAGGGCCTGCGCTGGGTGGCCGCCTGCCTGGCCACGTTCCTCTGGGCCTGGAACCTCACCCTCATCGTGGGTTACCTGGCATGAGGGCCGTGGGGACGGTGACGCACCCGCCGCCCTGCAGTCCGCCCCGGCGGCGGCCCCATCTCGCCACGGTCTGCCTCAAAGAGGCAGGACCCTCGCATCATCACACAAGTTGAATCAAGAAAGAATGGCAGAAGATTTGTCCATCAATCAAGAGGATATGTCCTTGAATCAAGGGAAAAAGTCCTTGAATCGAGAGGCTGTGTCCTTGAATCAAGGGAAAAAGCCCTTGAATCAAGAAAAAGTATCCATACTCGTGCCTATATATAAGGTGGAGCGATACATCGGTGCGTGCGCCGAAGCCCTCCTCAGCCAGACCTACCGCGAGATAGAGTACATCTTCGTCGACGACTGCACGCCCGACGACAGCATCGGCGTGCTGCGCCGCGCCGTGGCCCGCCATCCCG
>CAZVWX010000184.1:0-4433 GCA_964631105.1 uncultured Prevotella sp.
GGCCGTTCTTCGAGGCAAAGAAGGCCGTTCTTTGGACCGAAGAAGGCCCTTCTTCCAACCGACCCCCTATTTTTCTCGCATCTTTACAAAACCGTAAGTAAATCGGGGGACAAACTTCGCAAAACGTCACAAGAACATGAAACATCCCAGCTTTCCGTCAAAACAAGGAAAACGGAGGAATGGATGTAAATGTAAAAATATCTCTGATTGCATCCATCGCCTTCCACGAAGCGTGATTCCCATCCACGGATGCCATGACTAGTGCGGCTCATGCGGATAAACGCCGCGTTGGCATGACGGCCACATCATGCCCACACGGCGCGCGAATTCCTTGCGGAGCACTTCAAAGCACCACAAGGAGTCAAGCCAGCAAGCGGAACTTGAATTTAGAAATGATGGCCAATAAATAATCCGCTTCAATCTTGCTGTTCTCAGATATTATGATTTTTTTTGCAGTATAAAACAAATATATTATGGCCATACTACATGTTTCAAACACACAAATATCTCCTCTTGATGCCCTTTGGTCTCTTTTCAAGAGTCAGCCGAAAGCCGTTCGCAAAGCCTTTGCAAAAAGACTTAAAGAGGAAGAATCATCAGAGGAACTTAAAGATGATGTGGTCAAGCATATAAAGGCTGTTCGAAGCGGAAAGGAGGAAACATACTCATTCGACTCGTTAGAGGATGCAAAGAAATGGCTTGAAAAATGAAAATGACAAGGAGTTGACACTTTACCTCATGGACACAGGAACACACGCTGACCTTTATAAGAAATAACTCATATTAAACAATTCTGACTTGGGCGGTCAACTCCACCAACGACAAGGAAGCCGCCAAAAAGCTTTAATAAGGCTTTACATTTCCATGAAAATCAAAGGAGAGATGGAAGACGATTGAGTTTTTTTTCGTAAATTTGCCCACACAAACAAACTTATCAAAAGGACAGAACATGAAAAGAATCATCTCCCTATGGGCTCTGCTGGTTCTTGCCGCCGGCATGTCGACGGCACAAGTGGAGCGCCCCAAACTGGTCGTGGGCCTGGTGGTCGACCAAATGCGGTGGGACTACCTTTATTATTACGAGCAAGCATACGGCCAGGGCGGGCTCCGCCGGCTGATGGCCGAAGGATTCTCCTACCAGAACTGCCAGCTGCCCTACATCCCCTCGGTCACCGCCATCGGCCACTCCAGCATCTACACCGGAAGCGTGCCCGCCCTCACGGGCATTGCCGGCAACTGGTTCGCCATCAACGACAAGCCGGCCTACTGCTGCGGCGACAACACCGTGGCGTCCGTGGGCTCGGATTCGAAAGAAGGGCAAATGAGCCCGCGCAACCTCTGGGCAACCACCATCGGCGACCAGCTGCGCATAGCCACCGACTACCGCAGCAAGGTGATTGGCATCGCCCTGAAAGACCGGGCAGCCATCCTTCCCGCCGGACGGAGCGCCAACGCGGCCTACTGGTGGGACACGAGCGCGGGCCGCTTCGTGTCGAGCACGTTCTACATGGACCGGCTACCCAAATGGGTCGACGACTTCAACAAGGAGCACCACACCGAGCCGGGATTCGACCTGAAGACAAGCAACCAGGGCGTGGACTACACGTTCATGATGGCCGAGGCCGCCCTGGAAAACGAGCAGCTGGGCCAGCACGAAGGCACCGACATGCTCTGCGTCAGCATCTCCTCGACCGACGCCATCGGCCACAAGTTCAGCACAAGAGGCAAGGAAAACCACGACGTGTACATGGCGCTCGACCGGGGGCTGGCCCGATTCCTCGACAAGCTGGACAAGCAGGTGGGCAAAGGCAACTACCTGCTCTTCCTCACCGCCGACCACGGTGCCGCCCAGAACTTCAACCAGATGAAGGCGCACCGCATGGCCGGCGGGGGATGGGACTATCAGAAAACCACCAGCCAGCTCAACGAGGAACTGGAGAAGGCCTTCGGATTCAAGCCCGTGATGTGGGAGGACAATTACCAAATGTTCCTCAACGACAGTCTCATCGCCGCAAACCACGTGGAGAAGCAGCGCGTCGTGGATGCCGCCGTCGCCATCCTGGCCCGCGACCCGCAGTTCATCTATGTCGTCGACAACGCCCATGCGGCCACCGCAACACTGCCCGAACCCATCAAGACCCGCCTCATCAACGGCTGGAACCCACAGCGCAGCGGGGAAATCACAGTGATTCCACGGGCCGGCGTCTTTGGCGTCAACGATACCAGCCCGGCCTACAAGGGCACGGAGCATGGCGAATGGAACCCCTACGACACCCACATCCCGTTCGTCTTGATGGGTTGGCACATCGCCCACGGCGAGGACAACCAGCCTGTTTTCATGACCGACATCGCGCCCACGGTGTGCGCCCTGCTCCACATCCAAATGCCGAACAGCTGCGTGGGCCGCGCCGTGAGATAAAGGGGGGCAAGACGGGGGTTGTCTCCGCCCGGAGACAACCCTCTCAAAGCTGAAATTGCCGCATGAGCCAGACGAAGCCCTGGGCCGTGCGCCGCCCGGAATCGACGAAATGATTGCCCGGGTTCCACTCCAACACCGCTTGCACGCCTCGCGTGGCAGACAGCAAGTCGTATTGCCGCCGCAGGCAATCAGCCACACGCGCCATCACCTGGTTGCGCGTGCAGGCCTCCGCGTCGCCCAAGCTGAGATAAACCTTGCGGCACAATGGGTTGTGGCGTGACGCATAGCGAATCCAATCCTTATACCACACCGACGGAGAGGCACAGCAAAGTCCCTGGAACAGGTCAGTCTGGTAGCCCGCCCACAACGCGAAAAGTCCGGCCAGAGAATAGCCGCCAAGCAGAGGGATGAGCCCCGCCGCCCCTGCATCCAGCCTGGCGAGGCCGGGAAGAAGTTCTTGCAGGATGAAGCGGAGCGTGGCCGGGGCTCCCTCGCCAAAAGGAGTATGGCCGAAGACGGGCGGCATGGGCCAGGGCGTGAGCTCCGAACTCCAGTCGTCCACCTTCAAGGCGACAAGCAGGAAGCCCTGCGAGGCCTTGCCGATGAGGCCGGCTTCAAGGAGCAGCGTGGCTTCGTCGTGCTCGTCGACGGGCTGGACAAGAAGAAAACGGGGGCAGGCCGTGCCCAAAATGGTGCACTGCCTGCCCCCGATGGTCGTGTGATGGATGTCTGAAATCAATCCCTTTTCGTCTTTCCCTTGCCAAGAGAGCCAGGACGCCGGCTCCCGTCAGCTTTTTGCGACGGCCTTCTTGGAGGCGGAAGCCTTCTTCGGCGCAGCCGCCTTCTTGTCTATCTTGCTGCGCAGTTGCTCGGCGGCCGACTCTATCTTGGCCAGTTTGGCTTGCAGGCGGTTGATTTCCTTGTCCTTCATCTCAATCTCGTCGCCCTGGTTCTTGATGGTGGTGAGCAATCCCTCAAGCTGCTCGTTGTCGATTTCCTCGGGATAGAGATTGTTCACACGGGTGATGAAGTCGCCCAGGATGTTCATGTAATTGGTGAAGGCGTCGAACGGACTGCTGTAGATGCCGCGGTCGAGGCCCACATTGCTGGGCTTGGTGGTCATGAAGCGGAAGTTGTTGCTGGCCTGCAGGTAGTCCCAGTCCTGATTGATGCGCGCGTCGTCGGCGATGCGCACGCGGTCGGCCACACTGTAGAGTTTGTTGAAAGCCTCACGCTGCATGGGATTTCCGAGCCATGTGGACACGTCGCGCTCCTCGTCGACCCAGCTCAGCGTGTCGGGCACGTCGAGGCTGCCGACGCTCGGCGTGGAGGCGAAGATCTCGCTCGGCGTGGCAAAGCTGATGTCCTTCTGCTTGGCGCATACCGGCAGCGCCTTGACAAACTCCAGGATGTTGCTGCTCAGCGGCTGGGCGATGCCGAGGGCCGAGAGCTCCATGAAGATGTTCACCACGTGCTCCTCCTCGGGGAAGGCGGCAATCTCGTTGATGTAGTTGTCGGCAAAGAGGGGATAGCCCGACCATTCGCTGTTGTTGAACCGGAGCGAGATGTCGTCGCTCTTCTCAATGTCGCGCAAGAGCAACTTCAGGTTGGGCGCCAAGGCACAATTGTATACGTAGTGGGGCGACTTCCAGCCCAGCACATGCTTGGCCCCCTCGGTGAGCATTCCCTTGAATCCCATCTGCGAGGCCTGCAGGCCGATGTCGTCGCTATAGATGAGCGACGAGTTGCGCAGCACCTTTGGCGTCTGTCCGAAGTACTCCTTAATCTTGCGTACCTGCTTCTGCACGTCGGCCTTGAAGGACTCCTCGTTGGCAAGCGACGAGAGTCCGTGGGAATAAGGTTCGGCGAGAAATTCCACACAACCCGTCTTGTTCAGTTCCTGCAACTTCTCGAGCACCTGCGGGGCATGCATCTCCAGCTGCTCGATGCCCACGCCGCTGAGCGAGAAGGCCACCTTGAAGTAGTCGCCGTTCTCCTGAATCATCTGCTGCGG
>CAZVWX010000185.1:0-4389 GCA_964631105.1 uncultured Prevotella sp.
CGTCGACCACAACATGCTCCTGATGAGCGTGATGAAGAAGGTGGCCCACAGGCACGGCTTCGAGGTGCTGCTCCACGAGAAGCCCTTCGACGGCATCAACGGCTCGGGCAAGCACAACAACTGGTCGCTCTCCACCGACACGGGCATCCTGCTCCACGGACCCGGCAAGACTCCCAAGGACAACCTGCGCTTCGTGGTGTTCATCGTCGAGACGCTCATGGGCGTCTACCGCCACAACGGACTGCTGAAGGCCTCCATCATGGACGCCGGCAACGCCCACCGCCTCGGGGCCAACGAGGCTCCTCCCGCCATCATCTCCAGCTTCCTGGGCAAGACGGTGAGCGACGTGCTCGAGCATATCAAGAAGTCGGACAAGGACGCCCTGACCATCAAGGGCAAGGAGGGCGTGACCATCGACATTCCCGAGATTCCCGACATCATGCGCGACAACACCGACCGCAACCGCACGTCGCCCTTCGCCTTCACCGGCAACCGCTTCGAGTTCCGCGCCGTGGGCTCGTCGGCCAACTGCGCCAGCGCACAAATCGTGCTGAACACGGCCGTGGCCGAGGCCCTGACCGACTTCAAGACGCGCGTGGACAAGCTCGTCAGCGGCGGCGAGGACACCATGAGCGCCATCCTCTCGGTGGTGAAGGAGGACATCAAGACCTGCGAGCCCATCCACTTCGACGGCAACGGATACAGCGACGAATGGGTGGAGGAGGCCGCCAGGCGCGGACTTGACACCGAGAAGTCGGCCCCGCTCATCTTCGACAACTACCTCACGCCCGACTCCGTGAAGATGTTCGAGAGCCAGAACGTGATGAAGCAGTCGGAGCTCGAGGCCCGCAACGAGGTGAAGTGGGAAACCTACACCAAGAAAATCCAGATTGAGGCCCGCGTGATGGGCGACCTGGCCATGAACCACATCATCCCCGTGGCCACCCACTACCAGAGCCAGCTGGCCAAGAACGTGCAGAACATGATCGACATCTTCGGCAAGGACACGGCCATGAAGCTCGCCGACCGCAACGTGAAGATTATCGAGAAGATTGCCGAGCGCACCGAAATCATCGAGAAGGGTGTGGCCGACCTCATCGACGCGCGCAAGGTGGCCAACAAGATTGAGGACGAGCGCGAGAAGGCCGTCGCCTACCACGACACCGTGGAGCCGAAGATGGGCGAGATTCGCCGGCAGATAGACAAGCTGGAGCTGGTGGTCAGCGACGAGCTCTGGACGCTGCCGAAGTACCGCGAGCTGCTCTTCATCAGATAAGGGCCGCCGCGCACGAGGGGGGGGATGGCAGCCGGCTCCGGGGCCGACTGCCTCCTCTCCCGAAAAGCAGGAATGCTGCATCAGACAAACAGGAATATTCACTTCAGACAAGCAGAAAAAAGAGAAAGAACAATCTATTTCTTTTATTGGTTGTTTAAGTTTGCAGGGGGAGTCATGCCGTGAGGCACTGCTCCCCCCTTTTTTTACTTGGCCGATGATTCACCCATCTTTGCCAACTCCGCCCCTGGCAGTCCTTGGTGAAGAGAACAACCCCTCTACATGCAAGCCCAACCAAACTTGCGCACGAGTTCGGTAAACAGGCCGTGGTCTTTGATGGGAAGGTCGACGGTTATGGACTCACGGATATCGGTGTCGAGCGTGTAGCCTTTCTGTGGCAGCTTGTCCTCCGAAAGGACTTTCTCGCTTGACGGTTCTGCATGGTAATGATTGTGCTCATAAGCCACGTCGAAGTATTCGCCTGCATTCTCGGGGTCCTTGAACAGCTGTCGCAAGTCCAATTGTCCGCCAAGCAATTTGGAAAGTCTGTCAGCGGAAATCTTCACGGCTGTGTAGCGTGGCTCCGGATTGTCGGAATATAGCAGGCAGAGATATTGCGCGTCAAACTTGTCGCGGGCCACGAATAGTTGCGGCTCGTCATAGAAGTCAAGTATCTTTTCCAATCTTAGAATATCTTTCATCATCATTCAACTTTAGCTTGTTCAACATCCTAGGCGTTCAGCCTGCCCAGCTTGCGGTAGGCCGTGGGGGTGAGGTTGTATTTCTTCTTGAACTGGCGGTAGAAGGTGCGCACGGAGTTGAACCCCGACTCCATGGCAATGTACTCCAGCACGTAGTCGGTCTGCTCGAGCATCTCGCGGGCGTGCTGCAGGCGCAGGTCGGTGACAATCTCGTTGAGCGTGGTGTGGTGCTTGTCGGCCAGCTGCTGGGTGATGGCATAGCGCCGCATGCGCAGCCCGCGCTCCACCACGGCCGCGTCGAAGTCGGCCGACAGATAAGAGCCGTCCTGCCTCAGCACACGCTCTATCCTTTCCACCATGCTCTCCTCCCCATCGTCCTCGTCCTTGGGCTGGATGGGAACCTTCTGCGTGGCCATCCTCACATATTTATACAGGTAACGGCTGTCGCGCAGGCGGCGGCGGTGCTCGTAAACCATGAGCAGCACGGCGGCCAGGCACGCGGCGGCCACTCCGGCGGCCACCCACTTGAGCGCCCGCTGCCGGCTGTAGCTCGTGCGCAGCCGGCTGTTCTCGACCAGTGCCTCGTGGAACTCCATGCTCTGCCGGTTCACCTCGCGGTTGATGCGCCTGGCCTCGGCCAGCATCTCCAGGGCCTTGTCGCTCCGGCCCTGTTGCAGATAGGCCTGCAGCAGGCCGGCGCACACATGGAGCAGCTCCACCGACGGGCGCATGCGGTTCTTCTGATAGAAGGCCTCGCCCGAGGCCAGCACGTGGGCGGGCGTGCTGCCCAGGTGGGCATAGATGCCGAGCAGCTTGTCCATGGCGTCGGCGGTGGCCGGATAGTGCCGGAACAAGGAGTCGCAGCGCGCGGCGGTGGCGCGGGCCTGCGCCGCCTGTCCGCCGCGGGCCTGCGCCTGTCCCAGGCGGAGCGTCAGCGCGAGCTGCTGCATGCCGTAGTTGGCCGGCGTCGACACGCCGTCGCCGCCGCGCCGCCGCTCCTCGTCGAGGGCCAGGAGGCGCCGCCCGGCATAGGCCGCCGCCTCGGCGTTCATGCCGTTGTCGAGATAGACGTCGGCCTGGAGCACGTCGAAGTCGTGGCGCATCACGGCACAATTGGCCGACGTGCGCCAGTCGGCGCCACTGGCCAGCGCGGCCAGCTCGCGGCGGGCGGCGGCAAGGGCCTGCAGCGCGCGCCGTGGCTGGCGGCTCTTCGATAGCGACTGCACCTGGTGGTACTGGCAGAACAGCGTGTAGTAGGCCTTCAGCGCCCGCGGCTTCGACCCGTCCGCGCCCAGCGTGGCGGCCTCGCGGCGTATGTCCTCCACCAGCCTCGTGGCCTGCTCCTGCTGCCCCAGGCGACCGGCCAGCAGGCATTGCAGCTCCAGCCCGGTGAGCAGCGACAGCTTGTCGCCCGCCTTGCCCATCTGCTGCAGGGCCTGGGCGTGGCGCAGCGACTCGGCGTAGCGGTGGTTGCGCAGGCTGACGTAGCCCGCCACGAGCTCATAGCGCATGCGGCTGGTGGTGCGCCAGCCCTCACGCTCCAGCCGCTGGCGGGCGGGGACAAGGAGACGGTAGGCCCGCCCGGGGTCGTGGAGCTGCATCTGGTCGATGTGCTCCACGTCGAGCGAGTCGGCACTGCCACTTGCCGGCATTGTCAGTGCCAGCAGGCAGATTGTCACGGCTGTGAATTTCATGAAATTCATCATCGGGCTGCAAAGGTAGCCATTTTACTCCCCATGCAGCCCCGCACGGCTCATAAACTATGTGACAAAACGTGAAAGAATGGTGACACGCCCCGTGCCGCCCCCGTTTTCGCGCCCGCGTGGGCTCCTGCTAGAGCCTGGCCTCCAGGCGTGCGCGTATGGCGGCGATGAACTCCTTCGAGTTGACGGGCCGCGCCTGCACCCCCTCCATCAGGTTCACCAGGTCCTTGGTGGCGATGCCGTCGGCCAGCGTGTCGAAGCAGGCCCCCTCCAGCTGGTTGCCGAAGTCGGCCAGGGCGTCGATGCCGTCGAGCTCGCCGCGCTTGCGCAGGGCCCCGCTCCAGGCGAAGATGGTGGCCATGGGGTTGGTGGAGGTCTCCTCGCCCTTCAGGTAGCGGTAGTAGTGGCGCGTCACGGTGCCGTGGGCGGCCTCGTACTCATACTTCCCGTCGGGCGAGACGAGCACAGAGGTCATCATGGCCAGCGAGCCGAAGGCCGTGGAGAGCATGTCGCTCATCACGTCGCCGTCGTAGTTCTTGCAGGCCCAGATGAATCCGCCCTTGCTGCGTATGACGCGCGCCACGGCGTCGTCGATGAGCGTATAGAAGTAGGTGATGCCGAGCTCGGCGAAGCGTGCCTTGTAGTCGCGCTCGAAAATCTCCTCGAAGATGGCGCGGAAGCGTGCGTCGTAGGTCTTCGAGATGGTGTCCTT
>CAZVWX010000186.1:0-4368 GCA_964631105.1 uncultured Prevotella sp.
TCGGAAACCCAAAAGCGGGAAAATCAAAAAGAAGGCATATCACGGTTCTTCGTTTCTTTCTGGAAGAATATCGGGCGGTTTGCCTACGCGAATTGTTAACAAATTTAAAAATACGGCATGTTTTCAAAGAACGGCCTTCTTTGCCTCGAAGAAGGCCGTTCTTTGCCTCGAAGAAGGCCGTTCTTCGAGGCCAAGAAGGCCACTTACACTTTGCAAGAAGGCCTTTCCTGCGTTTCATCAGCATTGTGCTTGGAATTCTTTTTACGAACGCATGGCTTCTAAAAGGGCATGTGAAGCCTTTGGCGACACCCCTGCGGGGTTTCGTGTGCAGCGCAAGGGGCGTGGCCCGCCGTCTCCACAACCCACGGGGCGGCCCGGCCACGCCGTCTGCGGTTGCCAAAAAGGACGTTTAAGCACAATTATTCCACTTTATACACGAATTTCTTCCATCCTTGGGATTTTCTTTACAATAAAGTTGCAGCTTACAAGCGATTCCATTAAATTTGCAAACGAGATTCACCTGATTACAAATTTCCATTTATCTGACACACCAAACCTAAACCATGAGACATCTGACAAAAATCATTGCTCTCGCCATCGCCATCGGCATGGCCGACAATCTGCACGCGCAAAGCTTCGAGCGCGGCGTCTTCAACCATCTTGCCGTCAATGCCGGAGTGGGGCTCGAGGGCATCAGCATCGGCGTGGCGTCGCCGCTCACCAAGTTTCTGGAGATAGAAGGCGGCATCGACATCATGCCGGGCATGCTCAGAGTGAGCGGCGACATCGAGGTGCCGGAGCAGAACATCACCGTCACCGAGCAGGGACACACGGCCACCATCAGCACCCCCGAGACTTCGGTCGACGCCAAGGCCAAGTTCTCAAGAACGATGATTCACCTGAAGGCCAACGTCTACCCCTTCGGCGGAAACAGCACGTTCTTCATTGCCGCCGGATGCTCGTTTGGCGGAAAGAAGATTGCGAAACTTTCGGGGCGCGACGACGAGCTCAAGCAATGGGCGGAGCGCAACTATCCGGAATACTTGCAGCAAATCAGCGGACAAGCCAGCGCCGACCTTGCCGACTACGACTTGCAGTTCGACGACGACTTCGCCATCAGCGGCGACATCCGCTGCAACGGCTTCCGCCCCTACCTCGGGCTGGGCCTCGGCCGCCTTGTACCCAAGAAGCGCGTCGGCTTCCGCACCGAGGTGGGCTGCCAGTTCATGGGCCGCATGAAGGTGTACCAGCATGGCAAGCAACTCGACACGAACCAGTTGCTTGAGGATGCCGACGTGGACGACAACATATCCAAATTCATCCAGAACTGGCGGTGGTACCCGTGCTTCAAGCTCTCAATCACCGGCCGCATCCTCTGACCACGCACCCAATCCCCCGCCGGGGTGACCTGGAAGGCCCCCGGCGGGTGGGTGCGCCCCGTGCCGGCACCTACTTTCCCTTGCGCTTCTGGCCAGCCTCCGCGGCGACGGTGAAGTCGAGCTGCTTGCGTTCCAGGTTGGCCTTGGCCACCTGGATGCGGATGGCGTCGCCCAGCTGGTACTTGTGGTGGCGGCGGCGTCCCACGAGGCAGAAGTTCTTCTCGTCGAAGTCGTAGTAGTCGTCGTCAAGGTCGCGGATGGGCACCAGGCCCTCGCAGTGGTTCTCGTCGATTTCGGCATAGACGCCATAGCTCGTGATGCCGCTGATGTGGGCGTCGTAGGTGTTGCCCACCTTGTCGGCCATGAACTCCACCATCTTGTACTTGATGGAGTCGCGCTCGGCGTTCTGCGCCACCTGCTCCATGTCAGAGCAGTGCTCGCAGAGCTCCTCGTAGTGCTTGGCGTTGGCCGACCGGCCACCCTGCTGGTAGCGTGTGAGCAGCCGGTGCACCATGGTGTCGGGGTAGCGGCGGATGGGCGAGGTGAAGTGGGTGTAGTATTCGAAGGCGAGGCCGAAGTGGCCGATGTTGTGCACGGAGTACTTCGCCTTCATCATCGCCCGCAAGGCCACGCTCTGTATCATCTTCTGCTCGGGGCGCTCCTCGCATTCGTCCATGAGCTCGTTCAGGGCGCGGGCCGTGGCCCCCATGGTGCTGGTCGACTTCAGGCGGTAGCCGAACTTCACGATGAACTGCCTGAGGTTCTCCAGCTTCTGCGGGTCGGGGTTGTCATGTATGCGGTAGACCAGCGTCTTGGCCTTCTTGCCCTTCTTCACCTTGCCCACGCTCTCGGCCACGGTCTTGTTGGCCAGGAGCATGAACTCCTCGATGAGCTTGTTGGCGTCCTTCGAGCGCTTGAAGTAGCAGCGTGTGGGCTTGCCCTTCTCGTCGACGTCGAAGTGCAGCTCCTCGGTGTCGAACTTCACCGAGCCGTTCTTGAAGCGCTTGGCGCGCAGCTTCTTGGCCAGGCGGTCCAGCGTGATGATTTGTTCGGCATACTCGCCCTTGTACCCTCCAGCCGGAGCCGGCGGCGCCGGCTGGCCCGTGCCGTCGACGACGCCGTTGTCCTCCAGCAGCTGCTGGGCCTCCTCGTAGGCGTAGCGGCGGTTGCTCTTGATGACGGTGTGCACGATGCGGTAGCTCTTCACCTCGGCTTCGTCGTCGAGCGTGAACACCACGCTGTAGCAGAGCTTCTCCTCGTTGGGCCGCAGCGAGCACACGAAGTTGCAGAGCCGCTCGGGCAGCATGGGGATGGTGCGGTCGACGAGGTAGACGCTCGTGGCCCGCTTCTCGGCCTCGCGGTCGATGATGTCGCCCTCCTTCACGTAGTGCGACACGTCGGCGATGTGCACGCCCACCTCGTAGAGGCCCTTGCCGAGCCGCTTGATGGAGAGCGCGTCGTCGAAGTCCTTGGCGTCGTGCGGGTCGATGGTGCACGTCCAGGTGTCGCGGAAGTCCTCGCGCTCCTTCAGGTCCTGCGCGGTGATGTCGCCGGTGATTTTCGCGGCGGCCTGCTCCACCTTCTTGGGATAGACGTAGGGCAGCCCGTATTGGGCCAGGATGGAGTTCATCTCCACGTTGTTGTCGCCCGACTTGCCCAGCACGTCGACCACCTCGCCCACAAGCGACTTGTGCTCGGCGTCGGGCCACTGCACGATCTTCACCACGGCCTTGTCGCCGGTGCGCCCCCCCTTGAGCTTCCGCCTGGGGATGATGATGTCGTGCACGAAGGTGGTCTCGGGCGTCACGAGGTAGGCCATGTCCTTGTCCACCCGCAGCCGGCCCACAAACTGGTCCTTGGCGCGGTGCAGTATCTCGATGACCTGGGCCTCGCGGATGTGCTTCTGGCGGCGGGCCATGAGCTGCACGCGCACGCGGTCGCCGCTGAGCGCCCACAGCGAGTTGCGCTCGGAGACGAAGATGGGCTTGTCGCTGTCGTCGGGAACGACCGAGTTCTTGCCGTTGGCCTTGCGCACGAACGAGCCTTCGAACACCTGGCCGCTCTGGTTGAGCCTGTAGCTGCTGTCGCTCACCTTGGCCAGGAAATCGTCCCAGGCCATCTCCTCCATGATGTCGATGGCGAGCATCTTCAGCGGATGGGTGTTGAGTTTCAGGGTGTGGAAGATTTCTTTCAGTGAGAACGTCTTCCCCGGATTGGATGTGAAGAAGCCCTCCAGAATCCCGGAGAGCTGCTTCTTGGTGAGGCGTTTGCCGCCTTTCTTTGCTTTTCCCATATGCTTAGGTTATTTAGGTCGCCGGATGAGTTTGCCGCCGCCGGGTGAGGGCCTATTTCACGACGGAGGAGCTGGGGTTGCGCGTGCCCCGCTGGTTGACGAGGAAGGCCTTGGCTGCGCCGAACTTCAGGAACATGTCGAGCCTGACGGGCACGTGGTTGTCGTCGTCGGTGACGTAGAAGTCGACGATGCGCTTGTATTTGCCGTCCTCCTGCTCCATGTACGACAGCTGCAGGCAGCGGTACTTGTGGCCGTTGTCGGCCTTGATGATGGTCTTGCCCTGGTAGCGCAGCTGTGCGGGCGTGCGCCCCTTCCCGTCGACGATGGGGAAGTTCACCACGTATCCCTTCTTCCACTTCGTGGGAACGAAACTTCTCGCCCGGAGGAAGATGCTCAGCATGTCGTAGACGCAGTCGCCGTAAGAGGCGTTTTTCCAGGTGTGCGTGCCGTCGTTGTGCTGGCGGTGGAGCCTCACTTTGCAGCTGCCGTTGGGGTAGGAATAGAACACCTCGTCCACGTTGTACCGCTTTCCCTCACGCGCCCCCTTGCGGTAATAGAGCGGCGCCAGGTCGAGCGTGTTGTAGCAGAGCAGCGTGTCGCGCAGCACGAAGTAGTCGTCGAGGCGCCCGTTGCCGCGCGTGGTGAGGCTGGCGCGGTAGGCTTGTTGGCCGTGGTAGCGGCTCTGCACGGTGTAGA
>CAZVWX010000187.1:0-4353 GCA_964631105.1 uncultured Prevotella sp.
TGTCAGTGTGAGCGTGATTTTTGCGGGGAAGCTCTTCGAGCCCACGCTTTTGAAGTTGTCGTAGCCGATGGTGAGCTTCGACTTTCCGCGCGAGGCGCCGTCGTAGTCGACATCAGTTTGCAGGATGCGCCCCGACGGGCGGTCGGTGGTCCAGGCCAGGGCCAGCTTGCCGGCGCCGAAGGTCACGGGGCAGCGGGAGCCCGCCTCGTCGACGGCGGCGTCGAAGCTCTTCAAGTCTGACTCTTCCACCTTCTGCTTGCCCGGAAGGAGGAGCTCGTTCCAGAAGAGCGCCTGCAGCGCGTAGAAGGAGAGTCCGTTGCGTTGCAGGAAGTCGAGCTCGCCGTAGCTTGCCCGGGTGTACATCTTGCGCATCCGGTCGACCACCAGCACCTCGTCGGGCGTGATGTCGACGCGGGCCACCTCGCTACCCAGCACGGGCATGTTGAGCTGGATGCGTATGATTTGGTTCTTGCGCATGCGGAGCGTGCCGGGCAGTGAGAGGTCCTTGCCGCCCGCCTTCACACTGAAGGTCATGCTGCCGGTGATGTTCTTGGCGTACACCTGGTTGTCGTACACCTTCTGCACGTAGGCAAGCTTCCTCTGCTGCAGCGTCCGGGTGGTGGCCGATGTCTCGTTTTTGGCGGTTTCATCGGAACCGGCAAGGGTTTTGTGCGTGCCGCACGCCGTGAGCATCAGCGGCAGGCAGAAGGCCAGTTCCAGCACCGTCGGTTTGAACCGTAGCGTCTTCATCATGGGATATATTTCTTCATTTGTATTTTCTTGGGCAGCGTGGCGCTCTCCGAGCCCGCCTTCAGTGCTTCCTGCCAGTATTTCAGGGCGGCCTCCGTGTCGCCCGCGCTGGCGCAGATGTCGCCCGCGTGCTCCAGCAGGACGGCGCTCTGCACCGAGTCGGTGTCGTTCCGGAGTGCCTGCTCCATGTATTTCCGCGCCTCGTCGAAGCGCTTCTGGCGGAACAGAATCCACGCATAGGTGTCGAGGTAGGTGGGATTGTCGGGGTCGGCCTTGATGGTGCGGTAGCTCATCTGCTCGGCTTTCTGCAGGTCTTGGTTGTCTACAGAGAGGAAGTAGGCGTAGTTGTTGAGGCACGAGATGTTGTCGTCCTTCCATTGCAGGCAGCTGTCGTAGGCCGCGTAGGACTCCTGGGCCAGCC
This sequence comes from uncultured Prevotella sp., assembly GCA_964631105.1. Classification (GTDB taxonomy): domain Bacteria; phylum Bacteroidota; class Bacteroidia; order Bacteroidales; family Bacteroidaceae; genus Prevotella. The sequence continues at coordinate 1,172 of CAZVWX010000187.1, forward strand.
CCTTCTCGTGCAGGATGTCGCCCATGATGGCGTAGAAGTCGGACACGAGTGCGGCGTCGCTCTCGCTGTTGATTTGGCTAACGCCGCGCTTGAAGGCCTCCAGGGCCTTGTCGTTTTCCTTGAGTTGGTATTCGGCCACGCCCTCATAGTAATAAAACACCATTTCATCGGGATTGTACTCCTGCGCCGTGTGGCACATGGCGGCCACCTCCTGCCAGTCCTGCTGCTCCACGAGCGACTGCAGCAGCTGCGCCCTGGCCGAGGCGTCGTCGGGGGCGATGGCCAGCACCCCGCGCCAGGCGTTGTCGATGGAGTCCTGGGGCATGTGCTTGAGCATCATGTAGGCCGCCTTCATCTCGGCGATGTCTGGTGAGGACTGTGGGCGGGCGAGGGTCATGTCGAACAGGCGGAGCACCTGCAGCGAGTCGCCGCCCTGCCGCTCGTCGCGCATGATGTACTGGCGCAGGAGCGTGGTCTTGGTGGCCGTCTCGGTGCGCTGGTTGGTCAGCAGCTCCTCCAGGAGCGTTTGTGCCTGCGCGTCTTGTCCGGCGGCCACATAGTAGTCGTAGAGCGACGCCTGCGCGTAGGCGTTGTCGGGCTCTTCCTTCAGGGCTTGCTGGAAGATTTTGAAGGCGTCGCGCTGCTTTCCGTTCTGCATGATCCAGTTGCCGAGCATCACCTGGTAGCTCAGGTCCAGGGGATGCTCGTCGGCCAGCGACTTCAGCTCCTTGTAGGCCGCCTTCTTGTCGTCCATCATGTCGTAGACCTGCATCTTGGCCATGGTGAGCTGCTCGCTGCCGCCCTCGGCCGTCTCGATGCGGCTGAGGGTGGCGAGCATCTGCTTGTAGTCCTTCTGCTGCTGGTAGAGGCGGAGGAGGATTTGCAGCACGTCGGTGCTGCTGTGGTCCATGCTCCACAGCCGCTCGTAGGCTTCGATGGCCTTCGGGAAGTTCTGCAAGGCCGAGTAGGCCTGGGCCACCCTTTCCAGATAGTATGGGTTGTCGGGGTTCAGTTGCGAGGCTTTCACCATGTATCCCAGGGCCACGGAGTCCTGCTTCAGCTGTGAATAGAAGACCGACAGCTGGTAGTAGACCTCGGGTGCGGCGGAGTCGATTTCGAGCGCGTGTCGGTAGAGGTCGAACGCCGCGTCGAAGTTTTCCTGGTCCTGCTGGCGCACGGCCTCGAAGAAGAAGTAGTCGAAGCACTTCTGCCGGTTGTCGCCGCCGGCCATGAGGCTCTGCAGGCAGAGCAGCGCGGCCAGCGTGGCGATGGTGAGCATCCTTCCCATGTTCATTTCACTCCCGTATGGCCGTAGCCTCCCTCGCCCCTTTCGGTGGCGTCGAGCTCGGCGGTGATGACAAACTCGCCCTTCTCGTGGCGGGCGATGACCATTTGCGCGATGCGCTCGCCGTCGGCAATGGTGAAGTCGTCGTTAGAGAAGTTCACCAGCAGCACGCTGATTTCGCCCCGGTAGTCGGCGTCGATGGTGCCAGGCGTGTTGAGCACGGTGATGCCGTGCCGCAGGGCCAGTCCGCTGCGCGGCCTCACCTGCGCCTCGTATCCTTCGGGCAAGGCGATGTGCAGTCCGGTGGGAACAAGCTTGCGCTCCATGGGATGGAGCGTGACGGGCGCGTCCAGGTTGGCCCTGAGGTCCATGCCCGCGCTCTGGCTTGTGGCGTAGACGGGCAGGGGTTGGTGTCCGCGGTTGACGACTTGAATCTTTACCATAATTCTGACCGATAGTGTAACAAAATGCAAAAATAACGAATTCCTTTCACTTTACGGCATTTTTTGCTTGAAAAAGGTCGAATTTATGGAAAATTTAGCTTACTTTTGTACTCTTAAAAGCATATAAGCGCCATGATGAAAGGAGAAGGACACCCTATGGAATGGACAACCCTCGTGAGCAACATCCGCCTGGGACAGGAGCACCGCCACGCGCGGCGCTATGACGACCGCTCGGAATTCAAGCGCGACTACGACCGCCTGATCTATTCGGCACCCTTCCGGCGCATGCAGAACAAGACGCAGGTGTTCCCCCTGCCGGGCAGCGTGTTTGTGCACAACCGCCTCACCCACAGCCTGGAGGTGTCGTCGCTCGGCCTCAGCCTGGGCAACGACGTGTGCCACCGCCTGCTCCAGGTGCATCCCGAGCTGAGGGGGACGCTCTTCGAGGAGATTGGCACCATCGTGAGCACGGCCGGGCTGGCCCACGACATGGGCAACCCGCCTTTCGGCCATTCGGGCGAGAAGGCCATGCAGACCTTCTTCACCGAGGGCGGCGGCCAGTGCCTGCGCGACCGCGTGAGCGACCGCTTCTGGCACGACATCACCCACTTCGAGGGCAACGCCAACGCCTTCCGTCTGCTCACCCACCACTTCCGCGGGCGCCGCCTGGGCGGATTCGTGATGACTTACTCCACGCTGGCCAGCATCATCAAGTACCCCTATGCCAGCAACCTGGCCGCCGAGCACGGCAAGTTCGGATTCTTCGCCTCCGAAGAGCCCGACTTCAAGCGTGTGGCCGAAGGCCTCGGCATGCTCCGGCTGTCGGCCGAGGGCGAGCCGCTGCGCTATGCGCGCCATCCGCTGGCATACCTGCTGGAGGCTGCCGACGACATCTGCTATGAGATTATGGACATCGAGGACTCGCACAAGCTGAAGATTCTGAGCTACGACGAGACCGAGCGGCTCCTGCTCGCCTTCTTCGACGAAGACCACCGCCGGCACATCCTGCGCCGGCTTGACGAGGAGGGCGTGACCGACGAGAACGAGCGGGTGGTCTACTTCCGCGCCCGCGTCATCGGCCTGCTGGAGAGCGAGTGCGTGAACGCCTTCGTGGAGCATGAACCCGAGATTCTTGCCGGCACCTTCAGCGGGAGCCTCATCAGGCACGTGAGCCCCCAGCCACGCGCCGCCTACCAGGCCTGCGAGCGCGTCTCCTACGCCCGAATCTACCAAAGCAAGCCCGTGCTCGACATCGAGCTCTCGGGCTACAAAATCATGCAGACGCTGATGGGCGTGTTCGTGGGGGCCGCCATGGCCCCCGACCGCTACTATTCGCAGCAGCTCATCCGCCGCGTGGGGTCGCAGTACGACATACAGGACACCGGGCTGGAGACGCGGGTGATGGCCGTGCTCGACTACATCAGCGGCATGACCGACGTCTATGCCCTCGACAT
>CAZVWX010000188.1:0-4348 GCA_964631105.1 uncultured Prevotella sp.
AGCACATTGGCGTCGACGGCCGTACCGAGCGACAGCACCATGCCGGCCAGACCGGGCAGGGTGAGCGCGGCCTGGAACGAGGTGAGGATGCCCAGCGTGAAGAAGACGTTGAAAATCAGCGCCAGGTTGGCCAGCATTCCGGGAATGAGGTTGTACATCATGAACATGTAGCAAATCAGCAGGATGAAGGCCACGACGAACGACCAGACGCCTTGCTGGATGGACTGTGCGCCCAGCGTGGGCCCCACCACCTCTTCCTGCACGATGTGGGCCGGCGCGGGCATGCGGCCGGACTTGAGCGTGTTGGCCAGGTCTTTGGTGTCCTCGATGGTGAAGTTGCCGCTGATTTGCGAGTTGCCGCCGTCAATCTCGCCGTTGACGCGCGGTGCGCTGTAGACATATCCGTCGAGGACGATGGCGATGGCCTTGCCCACATTGGCCTTGGTGAGCTGCGCCCAGCGGCGGGCCCCCTCGCTGTTCATCTGCATGCTCACCACGGGGTTGCTGTACTGGTCGAACTCGTCCTTGGCGTCGGTAATCACGTCACCCTCGAGCGGGGCGCGTCCGTTGGTGGTGGTCACCTTCAGGGCGTGCAGCTCGTACACGTTGCGCAGCTCCTTGCGGTTGTCGTGGTTGTCGGTGGGCTTGGCGCTCCAGAGCAGCTTCACGTCGGAGGGGAGAATCTGCTTGGCCAGCGGACTTTCGAGAATCTTGGACACCTCGGCGGTGTCGCGGGCGTTGCAGTAGCCCACGAGGCTGAGCGAGTTGCCGGGAATCACCTGGAGCATGGCCAGCAGGGGGTGCTGCTTCTTCAGGGCCTCCACCTGCTCCTCGCTGTTGACGTTGACGTCGGCCTTGCCGCTCTTCTTGCCCAGCTGGAACTTCGTGGCCTTGCTCTTGGCATCGGCCACCTGCTTCTTCACCTTGGCGGTGTCGGCCTTGGCGGTGTCGCTCTCGCTGGCGCCGGCGGCAAGGCGCGCGTCAATCTGGCTCAGGTAGGGCGCCACCTCCTCGGAGTTGTAGGTCTCCCAGAACTCCAGGTTGGCGCTTCCCTGCAGCAGCTTCCTCATGCGCTCGGGCTCGCGGATGCCGGGCATCTCCACCATGATGCGTCCCTCCTGGCCTTCCAGCTTCTGGATGTTGGGCTGCACCACTCCGAACTTGTCAATGCGCGTGCGCACCACGTTGAACGAGTTGTCGATGGCCGACTGCACCTCCTGGCGCAGCACCTTCTCCACCTCGGCGTCGGTGCTCTGCGGGCTCACCTTGCCCTGGAGCTGGGTTGTGGCGAAGATTTCGGCCAGCTTGTGGCCGGGGGCGTACTTGTGATAGTTGTCGATGAAGAGGTCGATGAACTTTCCCTTGCCCTGCTCCTCGGCCGTGCGGGCCTCGTTGACAGACTTCACGAAGGCCGGGTCGGTCTTGTGGTCGGCCAGGTTCTCGATGACGTCGGGCACCGAGATTTCGAGGATTACGTTCATTCCGCCTTTCAAGTCGAGGCCGAGACCGATTTGTGTTTCGAGGCAATTCTTGTAGGAATAGACACCGAGATACTTCACGGAGTCCTTGTACTCCTGCTGCTCCACGGGATTCTTAATCTTCGCAGCCTGACTGTCATAGTAGCTTGTGGCTACCGAGAAGGAAAGGTAGAAGATGCTCGCAAGCGTCAGCAAGACAGCAATTGTAATTACTAAACCTTTGTTTTGCATTTCTGATTGTTATTGTTTTAATTTATTGTTTTCGCGTCTAATCGGTTATAGTCGTGCAAAAATACGATTTTTTTGTCGTTTAGAAAAATTTAAGGGGCGTTATTATTTAAAATTTAAGGTTTCTCCTGCAATTTCAGCCAGCAGTAGATGGGATAATGGTCGGAAAGGGAGATGCTCCGGTCCACGGTGCAGGCATAGGGCTTGAAGTGGCGCGAGCACATGATGTTGTCTATCCTGACGCGGATTCCGCTGTTGTGGAACGACCATCCGGGGCCGAGTCCGGTGCTGGTATAGCAGTCGGTGAGGCGCTTGCGGAAGCGGTAGTGCGAGTAGGAGACGGGGCCCTCGTTGAAGTCGCCACAGACGATGACGGGCCGTCCGCCGGCGTTCCGGCCGATGTAGGCGTCCACACTGTCGGCCTGCGGCCCCCGCTTGCTGAAGCCGACGACGAGCTTGTCGGCGATGCGGTTGGAGTTTTCCTTCATGCTGTCGCCCTCCACCATCCTTTTGAATCCGGCCCGCTCCGTCGCCGTGAGCTTGTTCGACTCCAGGTGGTTGTTCACCAGCAGCACCTCGCGCCCGTTCATGTCGAGCCAGTAGGCCACGCTCAGGTTGGTGCGCGAGCCGTATTCTATGCTTTCCGACTTCAGGATGGGGTACTTGCTGTAGAGCGTCAGCATGTCGCTGGAGCCTCCGCAGAACGAGACTTCCTGGTAGGGATAACGGTGGTGCATGAGCGTGTCGACGCGCTCCTTCATTCCGCAGGCCGACTCCTGCAGGCAGATGATGTCGGCCCCGCTGTCATAGAGGTAGCGGGCAATGCCGTTCTCCATGGGGTTGCAGTCGGAGGTGTTGTCGCTTCCGAAGCAATGCACGTTGTAGGAGAGCACCTTGATGGATCCCTCGGGGGCCGCTTCGGGAAGGTTCAGCGGCGCATAACGGCGCACGGGGCCATAGCAGAGCAGCAGCCCGGCCACGGGAATGAGCACGCCCCGGGGCTTGAAGAGCACCCAGAACACCACAAACGCCAGGTTGACAAAGAGGAAGACGGGGAAGACGAGCCCCATGACCGACAGCAGGGGGTGGGCCGCAGGCGAGACCATGTCGGAATGTCCCGACAGCAGCATCAGCACAATCGTGGCGATGTTGGCGCCGGCCACAACCTGGAGGGTAATCTTTTTCAGATGGGCAAACACGTTCCTACTTGCTTTGGTCGAAAAGCTTCTGCTTCTCCTCTTTCGACAGACTGTCGTATCCGCTCTTGCGAATCTTGTCGAGAATGCGGTCTATCTCCTCCTGGCTGGCCTTCCGCCGCGCGTTGTAGTCCCAGTCGCTCTGCCGGTCGGGTGGTGTCGGGGCCGACTGCCCTCGGCGACGGCCCCACCGCCCGGCCGACGTGGAGCCCGCCCGGCCCTGCCCGCCAAGCATGTCCTTCAGTCGCCCGAAGGCCGCCTCGCGGCTTCCCGCGCCAAATCCCGCCGAGGGATGCTTGGTCCAATAGCGGATGAGGAAGAAGCCGACGACCATGCCGCCCAGGTGAGCCACATGGGCCACGCTGTCGCCGGGTGTCGTCAGAGCGGAGAACAGCTCGATGGCCACATAGCCGGCAATGAGCCACTTGGCCTTGATGGGGATGGGGATGGGGATGATGAAGATGTGCTCGTTGGGGAAGAGCATGCCGAAAGCAAGCAGCACGCCGTAGATGGCGCCCGAGGCCCCCACCGTGGTGAAGCCGTTGAACGCCTTCGGATCGACCATGGCAAACGTGTAGCCCTGGCTGCTCAAGTCCATCGAGATGGCCACATATTGGGCCGCCTCTTGGAACAGACCGGCTCCGAGACCACAAATTATGTAATATAAAATGAACTTCTTCGTGCCCAGCACGCGCTCCACCACGCAGCCAAACATCCATAGCGCAAACATATTGAAAAGTATGTGCTGGAAGTTGGCGTGCATGAACATGTAAGTGAAGAGCTGGTAGAAATGGAAATCGGCTGCCTTGAAGAAGTGCAGCCCAAGCATGTCATTCAGCAAGTACACCCCGCTGGCATCTGTCCCATACACCACACAGGCTATGAAGCACAGCGTGTTGATGATAAGAAGGTTCCTTGTTACAATGGGCATTTGAAACATATCAATTCCTCGAAAAAAGCTTTGAAGTCATTATTAGGCGCAAAATTACTAAAATTATCGCGTAAAAAGCACAAAATCGAGGGCTTTCCTAGTTTTTTTCATCTTTTTACTCACTTTTTCATTGATTTTGTTTGCAGTGTCAAATGAGTTTCATAAATTTGTGTGCAAAAGTCGGACAACCATTTTATAAACCCATAAAAAAATCAGATTTATGAACAAGACAGAACTAATCGAGAAGGTAGCAGCCAATGCCGGACTGAGCAAAGGCGATGCCAAGAAGGCCCTTGAGGCAAGTCTGGACGCCATCAAGGAGGCTCTCGTAGCCGGCGACAAGATTCAGCTTATCGGCTTCGGCACGTTCAGCGTGACCGAGCGGCCGGCTCACCAGGGCGTGAACCCCGCCACCCACGAGTCCATCACCATCGCCGCCAAGAAGGTGGCCAAGTTCAAGGCTGGCGCTGAGCTCGCCGATGCTGTGAACAAATAAGAGTAAAGAATATTCCGAA
>CAZVWX010000189.1:0-4306 GCA_964631105.1 uncultured Prevotella sp.
TACTCGCCATACTCCGAGCAGATGTTGCGGGTGAGCATCTTCAGGCCGCCCTTGGCGGCGGCACAGGCCGACACCGTTTCGCGGCCGAGCTCGCTCATCATCGAGCAGACGTTGATGATCTTGCCATGCCCCTTCTTGATCATGCCGGGGATGACGGCCTTGGAGACGATGAACGGCGCGTTCAGGTCGATGTCGACCACCTGGCGGAACTCCTCGACGCTCATCTCCGTCATGGGAATGCGCTTGATGATGCCCGCGTTGTTCACCAGGATGTCGATGGTGCCGAGCGTCTTCTCGATGTCGGCCACCATCTGCTTCACCTCATCCTCCTTGGTGCAGTCGCAGATGTAGCCCTTGGCGTCGATGCCCTTGGCCTTGTAGTCGGCCAGGGCCTGGTCCATGTGCTTCTGGCTGCGGCAGTTGAAAGCAATCTTTGCCCCGGCAGCAGCATAAGCCTCGGCAATGGCAAAGCCAATGCCGTAGGCGGCTCCGGTGACGAGGGCAACCTTGCCCTCAAGTGAGAAATTCTTCGAAAAAGTGTCCATTTTTTAATCTGATTATAATCGGTTTTACGGTTTCACGATACACGCATTCCACCGCGGCGGAGCCCGCGTCCGGCCTCACCGCATGGTGCGGGGCATTACCTGAGGTCGGTAATGCCGAAGAAGTCCTGGTCGCCATAGTCCAGGTTCTCGCCCCCCATGCCCCAGATGAAGGTGTAGTTGTGTGTGGCGGCGGCGCTGTGGATGCTCCATTCGGGCGAGAGCACGGCCTGGTCGCCCTGCATCCAGATGTGCCTGGTCTCCTGCGGCTGGCCCATGAGGTGGCACACGGCCTGGCCCTGGGGCACCTCGAAGTAGAAGTAGGCCTCCATCCTCCGGCTGTGGACGTGGGCGGGCATGGTGTTCCACACCGACCCCGTGGCCAGCTCGGTCATGCCCATCTGCAGCTGGCACGTGGGCAGCACCTGGTTGACAATCATCTTGTTGATGGTGCGCTCGTTCGACATCTCGAGCGAGCCCATGTGCACCGAGATGGCGTCCTGCTTGGTCACCTTCCGGCTCGGATAGGCGCAGTGGGCGGTGGTGCTGTTGAAGTAGAACTTGGCCGGGCGGCTGGCGTCGAGGCTCCTGAAGGTGATGTCGCGGTCACCCCGCCCGACATAGAGCGCCTCCTTGTAGCCCAGCGTGAACCGCTCGCCGCCGGCCGTCACCTCGCCCGGCCCGGGCCCGACATTGTAGACGCCCACCTCGCGGCGTGTGGTGAAGTGGGGCGCCTTGAGCGGGTCGATGGCCTCAAGCACCAGCGTCTCGGCCACGGGCATGGCCCCGCCCACAATCATCCTGTCGTACATGGAATAGACCATGTTCACCTCGTCGGCGGCAAACAGGCGCTCTATCAGGAAATCGCGCCGCAGCCGCGCCGTGTCGTAGCCCTTGGCGTCGGCCGGATGGGCCGCATAGCGCAACTCGTAATTCGTCTTCATCGCTTTCTGGTTTGTTACCTTGCAAAGTTAGCATAAAACCATGACAATCCAAAATAAAACACCGCTTTTGTTTTTCAGCATTCGCCTAAATGATTATTTTTTCTTATCTTTGCCCGCAATGAGACGCAAGCACATCATCCTTCTGTTGGCCGCGGGGCTTCTGGCAGGCTGCGCAGGCTCCTCCGGCCCCACGCCCGCCAAGAGAGCCGGCGTGGAAGTGGAGTGCCGGGTGAAGACCACTCCCGTGAAAGACCAGGGCACGAGCAGCCTCTGCTGGGCCTACGCCATGCTGGCCACCATCGAGAGCGAGCACCTGATGCGGGGCGACTCGGTGAACCTCTCGCCCACGTTCGTGTCCCGCCGGCTGCTGGAGGCGCAGGCCCGCCGGCTCTATTTTGCCGGCGGCCGCGGCCCGCTCCGCCTGCGCGGCATGGGCATGACGCTCGTCGACTGCCTCAGCCGCTTCGGCGCGGCCCCCTACGACTCCTATCCCGACCCGTCGCGCGCCCAGTACGGCGTGCTCGCCCGCAAGCTCCGCCTCACGGCCCGCCACCACGCCTGCGGCGGCAAGGGCCTTTCGGCCTTCGACGACGCCGTGCGGCAGCTCCTCGACGACGCCCTCGGCCCCGGGCCCGCCGCCCACGTCTACATGCTCGGGGCCGAATACACGCCCCTGGAGTTTGCCCACAGCGTGTGCGCCCCCGGCGAATACCTCGCCCTGGCGAGCTGCACCCACCACCCCTTCGGCACCTGGTTTGAGATGGAGGCGCCCGACAACTGGAGCCGCGACCGCTATCTGAACCTCCCCCTCGACAGCCTCGTGGCCCACGTCGACCGCGCCCTGCGCGCCGGGCATCCCGTGTGCTGGGAGGGCGACATGAGCAACGGCGAGGCCGCGGCCCTCTTTGCCCGCGTGGCCGGGCCGGTGAGCCAGGCGCGGCGGCAACGCTCGCTGGAGTCGCTGCGCACCACCGACGACCACGCCGTGGAGCTCACGGCCATCGTCAGCCACGGCGGGCAGAAGTATTATCAATACAAGAACAGCTACGGCCCCGGGTGGGGCGACGGCGGATTCGGCTATTTCTCCGAATCGTTCCTGCGCCTCTACACCGTGGCCGTATTCATGACGCGCGACGCCTACTCCGCGTACCCGTCGAGCCGGGCCAGATAGAAGGCGCGCACGTCGCTCCACCGGTAGTAGGGCTCCATGCCGCTCTTCAGCGGCAGGCGGGCCTCACGCTCATTGCGGAGCACCTTCACGAGGATGTCGCCATCCTTGCCGTCGCCTCTGTAGAACACCATCTGTATGTTGCAGGCCATGGGGAAGATGTCGTAATTGCGCCACCCCCGCGCGTCGAGCGAGTCGAGCGACTGCACGGGCTGTCCCAGGCCGTCCAGGTCGAGCAGGCAGGTGAGCGGCATCACCATCGTGTCGTGGCCATAGCGCAGCGTGGCCCCCGGGTGCGGCAGGGCGAGGCACGAGTCGGCCTCGTGAATCATCATGCGCAGCAGGTTGCGCTGCGAGAAGGGCTGCACGCCGCCGCTCAGGGGCGACGGCCCGTAGGCCACATACCACCAGGCGTTGTCGCGGAGCCAGTTGTCATAGATTTCCTCGTCGGTGAAAAGGTCGTAGAGCGAGATGGAGCCGCGCAGGTCGGTGCTCTGCATGTTGCTGGCCAGCTTGAAGAGCGAGTGGTCCAGGCTCGCCGCATTGATGTCGTGCCGCCAGTAGGCCGTGTCGTTGAAGATGGTCTCCATGGTGTGCGCGTAGTTCTCGTGCCGCGCGTTGAACTCCCTCAGGGCCGCCTTGGCCTCGGGCGAGTTCTTCATGCGGTCGAGCCGGCGGTCGGGCTGGTTCATGTACCACATGTCGTGCACGCTGGCATCGTGGCGGATGTCGAGCTCGGGATTCATCACCAGCAGCTGCTGCAGGGCGTTCTCCATCGAGAGGATGCACCTGATGACGGTGGTGCTCTTGGCGTCGACGTGCGTCGGCCCGGCAAACACCTCGGGGAAGCGCTCCACCATGCGCCGCGCGATGCCCTTGTGCTGGTCGGCTCCGCGCAGCGTCAGCTCGCCGTCGCGGCCCATGGCCTCGTCGCGGATGGCCCGCACCTGGGCCAGCAGCGTGCGCCCGCGTGGCGTGAGCTTGCCCAGCGAGTCGGCCTTGAGCAGGGTGCGGTAGGGCCGGTCGTAGTCGCTCCGGCCGATGAGGTAGCGGCTGCCGTGGCGGCCATAGTGGCTCAGATAGAACGGATGGTAGCCCTTGGGGGCCGGCGTGAGCGCCTCCTGGGGGGCGCGGTAGGCCACATAGTTGCTGGCCGAGAGCTCGCGGTCGGCCTTGAAAACGTCGCGCGAGAGCTGCGCCCAGAGCACGGACGGCAGCCAGAGCGCCGCCAGGAGGGGGAAGAGTCTCTTCTTCATGTTCGTTGTCTTTATTGCTTGTTCAGGTTATGGAATGGCGCAAAGATACGAATTTTGCGGCAATGTGGAAAGCGTTTGCCGCTGAAAAAGGCCCGGGGGCCGCGTTTCTTGGAAAAATCCGGGCAAACGAAAAGGCGGGGCCGCCATGCCCGACCCGCCCGCCGGAAAAAGCATTCCGCCCAAACCAAGCCTTATCTTGTCATCACCTTCCGCGAGCTCTGCCTGCCGTTGGCGCAGCGTGTCCTCACGATGACGAGGCCCTTGGCGTCGGCCTTGCCCAGCTCCACGCCCGAGAGGGTGTAGTAGCGCACGCTCTTCATCTCGGGGGCCACCTCGTCAGTGGCCTCGGTGCGGGCGGGCGGGCCGTGGCCACCTTATTATATTATATAAAAGATG